>NZ_JBQDYE010000019.1:0-79501 GCF_052044155.1 Salinisphaera sp. SWV1 | reverse complement strand
CCGGCCACTACAAGGCCGCCGTTCACGACTACATGCGCGCGGCGCACCAGGCCGGCCCGACCGCTGCCCGGCGCCATTACCGCTTCGAGGCCGGCCTGGCCGCGGCCCAGGGCGGCGACGCCCAGACCGCTCGGCAGCTGCTCGCCGACATCGATCCCGGCCGCCTGAATCACACCGACCGGGCCCGCTACAACCTGGCGCAGCGCGAGATATCGATCGCCAATCTGTCGCCGGACGAGGCCCTGGCCCGGCTGCCCCGGCCGGCACGCAACACGCCGCCAGCCGTGGCCCAGCGCGTCTGGGAAAAACGCGCCGATCTGCACTTCGCCAACGATGACCTGGTGCAGGGCATTCAAGCGCTGGTCCAGCGTGATGTCTGGCTGATGCACGACCGCGCCGTACGTGCCAATGACAATCGCATATACGACAAGGCGCTGGATGCAATCGGGCTGGGCATTGGCCCCCACAGCCGCGCCGCTGCCGACGCGGGCCGGACCACGCGCGGCTGGCTGGCACTGGCGGCCATTGGCCAGCAGCAGTTCCCGGATCGCGCTGCGCGCAACAAGGCGCTGTCGAACTGGCAGAAGCAGTACCCCCGACACCCGGCGAATCGAAACATCCTGACCCAGCGCTTTCACTATGCCGGGGCGACCCAGCTCGCGCCGCACCAGCCGGGCCGGCCCAACGGCGCGCCATCGGGCCCGGGGCCCCAGCCGAGCAGTAATCAGGTCGCCATCGCCCTGCCCTTGACCGGCCAGTTTCAGAACGCAGCCCAGGCCATTCGCGATGGCTTCATGTTCGCCTACCAGAACAAGCCGGCGGGCATGCCGCAGCCGCTGATCTACAACAGCGATAACATGTCGCCCCAGGCACTGGTCTCGCAAGCGCAAAACGACAACGTCGGCATCCTCGTGGGCCCGCTGGACAAGACCAAGGTTACGGCGATGTCCGAACTGTCGACGCCGATGCCGGAGATCGCCCTCAACACGCCGGACAACGACAACAAACGGCCGGGCTTCTATCAATTCAGCCTGGCGCCGGAAGACGAAGCCAAATCGGCCGCCGCCCATGCCGTACAGGCGGGCTACAGCCACGCGCTCGCGCTGGTACCCAGCAGCGACTGGGGCAATCGCGTGCTGGACGCGTTCCACAGCGCCCTGACCGCGCGCGGCGGCCAGCTGATCGGTTATCAGACCTATGACGAAAGCAGCCACGATCACAGCAAGACGATCCAGGCCGTACTGCAGAACCAGAACCAGGCGGACTTCATCTTCGTCGCCGCGCAACCGGTTCAGGCGCGCCTGATTCGCAGTCAGCTCAAGTACTACCACGCTACCGATCTGCCCATGATCACCACCTCGCACGCCTTTTCCGGCACCGTCAATCCGGGCGAGGATGTGGATCTGGATGACGTTCACTTCGTGGACATGCCCTGGCTGCTCGGCCACGGCGGCACCATCACGCGCCTGCGCGCGGAAGCCGCCCAGGCCTACGGCGCAGAGGCCACGTCCTATTCGCGACTGTTCGCCATGGGCATGGATGCCTGGCTGCTGGCGCACCGCCTCGACCACAGCGGGCTGTCGTCGGACCAGCCCATCGAAGGCATGACCGGCGTGCTGTCGGTGCAGCCGGATGGCCGCATCAAACGCTATCTCGGCTGGGCCGTATTCCACGGCGGCCGCCCCCAGACGCTGGCGATGCCGTCGGTCAGCCAGGCCAAGGCCGGTGACGCCGAGTCCCGGCAGCCCGGCCCTGCCCTGCCCGCGGGCGCGAACGCGCCCGCGAGTTCGGCGTCAGGCTCGACGACCGGCGCCGGCTCAACCCCGGGGCCGGTATCGGGTCAGCCCCAGCCGCAACCCCAACCCTCGCCGTCGATCGGCAACGGTTCGTGGTCGTCGGGCGGCTGAGCCGGCTGACGGTCGGGCGTGACGCCGAGGCCCGCGTGGACAGCGCGGCCCGGCGTCACGGCTGGAAGCGCGTCGCGCGCAACTACACCGTGCGCGGCGGTGAGCTGGACCTGGTCTATCGCACGGCGGATTTGCTGGTCGTGGTCGAGGTGCGCTATCGCAGCCGTGACGACTATGGCAGCGCGGTCGCCAGCGTGACCCCGCGCAAGCAGCGGCGCATCGTGCTCGCCACGCGACATCTGCTGGCCACGCACCCCGAGTACGCCGATCTTGCCGTGCGCTTCGATGTGGTCGGGGTGGACGATAGCGACGATTTCAACTGGATAGAGAATGCCTTCCATGCCGAATGATGCCGCGCCGGGCGATGCCGAGCGCATCGTCAGCCAGCTGTTCGCAGACAGCCGGCGGGCGAATGAAGACACCCTCGCGAGGACGCGCGCCGCGCTTCCCGAAGTGGCCGAACGCGTGTCCGCCTGTTGCGATGCCGGCGGCAAGATCCTGGCCTGCGGCAACGGCGGATCGGCCGGCGACGCCCAGCATTTCGCCTCGGAACTGGTCAACCGCTTCGAGCGCAACCGTCGTGCGCTGGCGGCGATATCGCTGGTGACCGAGAGTTCGACCGTGACGGCGATCGCCAACGATGCCGGCTACGAGCGCATATTCTCCCGCCAGATCGAAGCGCTCGGCCAGCCGGGCGACATCCTGCTCGCGATCTCCACCAGTGGCCATTCGCCGAACGTGGTCCACGCCATCGACACGGCGCACGCGCGCGGCATGTCGGTGATCGCACTCACCGGTCGCGACGGCGGCACCATCGCCGGCCAGCTCGGTCGTGCCGATATCGAGTTACGCGCTGCGTCCCAGGTGACCGCCCGCATTCAGGAGATGCACCTGCTGCTGATCCACTGCGTCTGTCGGTTGATCGAGGATGCGCTGGCGGCCGAATGACGGACGGCCGCCGGGTGGTGGCGTCGCCGGCGCTATTTCACGACCTTGAGATGCGGATGCTTCTTGCGCGCCGGGGCGCCGTCCCCGCCATCCGCATCGTCGCCGGTCTGACCGGCATCGGTCGACGGGCCGGCGATGGTCTCCTCGCTGGCGGTCTCGGTTTGCTCGACCTCTCCGAACAGCATCCCCTCGCCGTTCTCGCGGGCATACAACGCCAGTACCGCGCCCGGCGGTATGGCAATATTGTGGTTGGCGCCGGAAAAACGCGCGGAGAAACTGATCAACTGGTTCTCCAGCGCCAGTCCCCGGACCGCGGTCGGGCTGACATTGATCGTGATCTTGCCGTCGTCGGTCACGAACTGGCGCGGCACGTCGACGCCCGGGGCATCGGCGGCCACCAGCAAATGCGGCGTCAGGTCGTTGTCGAGCACCCAGTCATACAGCGCCCGGATGAGATAGGGGCGTCGCGAAGTCAGTTCGGCCATGCGGGTTTCGCCTCGTCGTCGTTGGCTCAGTGAGCCGCCAGCGCCGGCCGCATGTCGGCTTCCTCGGCGGACAGACTGGCCTCGAAGGCCGGCCGTGCGAACAATCGCGCGGCGTACTGCCCGAGCCGCTCGCCATGCCTGGCCGGCAGGCTCACCTGATAATGATCCAGCCGCCACAATATGGGCGCCAGCGTACAATCCAAGAGCGAGAATTCCTCGCCGATGTAGTGCTTGGGCGCGAATTCGGCGGCCAGCGTGGTCAACAGTTCGGTCATGCGCGCGCGCGCCTTGCGGGCCACCGCCGGCGTGCCTTCCAGATCCTCGCACAGCGCATAAAGATCGGACTCCATGCGGAAGATCGCCAGCCGGTACTGAGCCCGCAGCACCGGGTCGACCGGCATCAGCGGCGGATGTGGGTAGCGCTCGTCGATGTACTCGACGATGATCCGCGGATCGTAGACCACCAGCTCGCGATCGACCAGCGTCGGCACCGTGTTGTATGGATTCAGATCGATCAGATCCTCGCTCTGCTCGTCCTCGCGCAGTTCGACGACATCGTAATTCGCCACGCCCTTCTCGGCCATGACCAACCGGACACGATGACTATGCACCGAGTTGGGGTGGCTGTAGAGAGTAATCGAGGAACGGCGAGCCATACTTGTTTCCTGTTCGACACCGGCGGGCGGCAGGGATGCCGGCCCGCGCGCGAGTCATCGCGCGGATGCCTGTGATCGTCCGCCCGACTATAGCACGCCGGCGTGCGCTCGAATGCGCGCAACCATCCCCGGGCACGGACTGCAAAACGACGCCGGGGCGAGCGTTGCGCCCCGTTCGGGTCACTCCGGCTTCGCACCTCGCGCCGCGGCGGAGGCCGCGTGCGCATGCAGCCCCTCGCCCTCGGCCAATCGCACCGCAATCGGCGCCAGACGCCGGGCGCCGGCCTCGCTGGCCGAGACCAGCGAGATGCGCTTCTGGAAATCGTAGGCGCCGAGCGCCGATGAGAACCGCGCCGTGCGTCCGGTCGGCAGCACGTGGTTGGGCCCGGCGCAGTAGTCGCCGAAGGCTTCCGGCGTGCGATGACCCATGAAGATCGCCCCGGCATGACGGATACCGTCGAGCAAAGATTCCGGTTCGGCCACCGCCAGTTCCAGATGCTCCGGGGCGATGGTGTTGACCAGGCCGATCGCCTCGTCCAGATCGACGCAACGAATCAGGGCGCCATGGCCGTCCAGCGCAGCCCGGATTATCGCCGCGCGCGGCTGGTCGTGGATCAGACGCGCCACGGCCGCTTCCACCGCGGCAAGGTAATCGGCATCGGGGCTGACCAGGATGGCGCGGGCCATTTCGTCATGCTCGGCCTGGGCGAACAGGTCGAGCGCGGCCCAGTCCGGATTGCCCGTGCCATCGGCGACGATCAGCACTTCCGACGGGCCCGCTACGGATTCGATGCCGACGCGCCCGAACACCTGGCGCTTGGCCGAGGCGACGTAGGCATTGCCGGGGCCGACGATCTTATCGACTTCGGGGATGCGTGACGTGCCATAGGCCAGCGCGGCCACGGCCTGGGCGCCCCCGATGGTGAAAAAGCGATCCACCCCGGCGACCGCAGCTGCGGCCAGCACCCATTCATTGACCGCACCCTCGGGGGCCGGCGACACCAGCACGATTTCGGCCACACCGGCGACTTTCGCCGGCACGCTGTTCATCAACACGCTGGAGGGGTAGGCCGCCTTGCCGCCGGGGGCGTAGACGCCGGCCCGCTCGATCGGGCGCACGATCTGGCCGAGTTCGTTGCCATCCTCGTCGTGGTAACGCACAGGCGCAATCTTCTGCGATTCGGCGAACGCCGCGATCCGATCGGCCGCGGCCTCGAGCGCACGGCGATCCTCGACCGCCAGCGCAGCGCGGGCCGCGGCCATGCGCGAACGCGGGATTTCCAGCGCATCGAACGCGACATCGGGGCGTCGATCCAGGGTCCGGGTGTATTCGAGCACGGCCTCGTCGCCGCGGCGGCGCACGTCGGCGATGATCGCCGCGGCCCGCGCATCGATCTCGGTCTGGGCCGGGCTGTCGCGGTCGGTCAGGGCCGCGAAACGCGACGCAAAGTCCGCCGCAGCGGTATCCAGTCGCCGCATGCTCACGCCGCCCGCCCCGCGGCGCCCCGGTCGAACAACTCGACCAGTTCGCCGATGGCGGCGTGTTTCATTTTCTGGGCGGCCTTGTTCACGACCAGGCGCGCACTGATCTGCTCAAGCACTTCGAATGGCTCCAGGCCGTTGGCCCGCAGGGTGTTGCCGGTATCGACGAGATCGACGATGACATCCGCCAGGCCGACCAGGGGCGCCAGTTCCATCGAGCCATACAGCTTGATGATCTCGACCTGGCGGCCGATGTGTGCGAAATGGGCACGCGCCGTTTCCACGTACTTGGTCGCCACCCGCAGCGGGCGATGGCGGGCCGCCTCCATCGCGCCGGGCAGCCCCGCCGTCATCAACCGGCAAGTGGCGATGCCCAGATCCAGCGGCTCGTAGAGATCCGAGCCGCCGTGCTCGATCAGCACGTCCTTGCCGGCCACACCGACATCGGCCGCGCCGTAGGACACGAACGTGGGCACGTCCGAAGCCCGGATCACCAGCAATCGCAGGCCGGGTTTGTTGGTCTCGAACACGAGCTTGCGTGACGCGCCCGGGTCCACTTCGGGCTCGATGCCGGCGGCGGCCAGCACCGGCAGCGTATCTTCCAGGATCCGGCCCTTGGACAGGGCCAGCGTCACGATATCCGGATCGGCGCTACTCATACCGCCACACCTTTTGCTGTTACCGGGGCACGATCGGGCACCCGCTGGATGGTGCCGCCGAGCTGCGCCATCTTCTCCTCGATACATTCGTAGCCGCGATCGATGTGATAGATGCGCCGGACTTCGGTGATGCCCTCGGCGATCAGCCCGGCGATCACCAGCGAGGCCGATGCCCGCAGGTCGGTCGCCATGACCGGCGCGCCGGTGAGCTTCTCGACCCCGGTCACGCGCACGGTATGACCTTCCTGGCGAATCCTGGCGCCCATGCGCTCCAACTCGGAGACATGCATGAAGCGATTTTCGAACACGGTCTCGGTGACCATGCCGACGCCGTCGGCCACGGCGTTGAGCACGCAGAACTGGGCCTGCATATCGGTCGGAAAGCCCGGGTGTGGCGCCGTACGCACGTCGACCGGCCGGGGGCGCTTGCCGTGCATGTCCACGCTGACCCAATCCGCGCCCCGCGTCACCTCGGCGCCCGCGTGCGCCAGCTTGGCCAGCACCACGTCGATCAAGTGCGGATCGGTATGCGTGACGGTGACCCGGCCGCGGCTGGCCGCGCCCGCCACCAGAAAGGTGCCGGTCTCGATCCGGTCGGGCACTACCCGATGGGTGGCCCCGTGCAGCTTCGGCTTGCCGCGAACGGTGATGGTCGAGGTGCCGGCGCCCTCGATTTCGGCGCCCATGGCGATCAGGCAATTCGCCAGATCGACCACCTCCGGCTCGCGCGCGGCGTTTTCCAGCACTGTCACCCCGTCGGCGAGCGTCGCCGCCATCATCAGGTTCTCGGTGCCGGTGACCGTGACCGTGTCCATGGGGATGCGCGCGCCGCGGAGGCGGCTGCATTTCGCCTTGACGTAGCCGGACTCGACGCGAATCTCGGCCCCCATGGCCTCGAGACCGCTCAGATGGATATCCACCGGGCGGGCGCCGATCGCGCATCCGCCCGGCAACGAGACCTCCGCCTCGCCGCGCCTGGCCAGCAGGGGTCCGAGCACGAGAATCGAGGCCCGCATGGTTTTGACCAGATCATAAGGCGCCAGGCACGAGGTCAGAGACGAGGCATCGGCCTGCATCGCCATATGGTCGCCGACGGTCACCGACACTCCCATGTGCGCCAGCAGGACATTGGTCGTGGTCACATCCTCGAGATGCGGCACGTTCTCGATGAACAACGGCTCGTCGATCAGCAGCGCCGCCGTCATGATCGGCAGCGTGGCATTTTTCGCACCCGAGGCGCGCACGGTCCCGTTCAGAGGCGGCCCACCCTCGATACGCAACAGGTCCATGCTACGACGCGGTGCCGGCCTGTTCCGGCGTCATGGTCTTGAGCGACAGGGCGTGTATTTCGTCGCCCATGCGTTCGCCGAGCGTGGCATACACCATGCGATGCTGCTCCACGATGCCCTTGCCGGCAAAGCTCGGGCTGATCACGCGGGCGGCGAAATGGGTGCCGTCGTCACCGACGACCTGGACGTCGGCATCCGGCAGTCCGGCTTCAATGAGTTCGCGTATGGCGTCTGGGCTGTACATGGCTCTGGCCTCCTGTGAATGGCGCAAGATGCTAGAGCCTGTCGATGTTTCGTACAAGGCTCGCATCGCTGCCCCGGATATCCCGTGACGCGGCGCGCGCAGCCGATCCGGGCGGCACCGCGATCAAGCCGGGCACCGCCGGCCCGCGGCATCCGTCACGCCATCCTGACAGACAGGGGTACCGGGGAAACACCGCGGGCGCGACATCCGGCGGCGCGATACCGGCATTCAGGCTCGCTGCGGCATGCTCGCGACAGCCGCGCCTGCGCCGAAACCCCGCCGGGCGAACCGGCGACCGGGCACCGCGCCCCGGATACCCATCAGCCACGGATCTTGTAGCCGCGCGCGAGCATGGTGATGGCGATCACGGACACCAGCGTGAAGAACACCGCCGCCACGATCAGGCTGACCAGCGGGTTGGCGTCGCCGACCCCGAAGAAGCCGTGTCGAAATCCGTCGATCATGTAGAAGAACGGGTTGAAGTACGACGCCTGCTGCCAGAACGGCGGCAGATTGTGAATGGAATAGAACACGCCCGACAGAAAGCTCATCGGCAGGATGAAGAAATTCTGGAATGCCGCCAGATGATCGAACTTGTTGGCGACGATGCCGGCGATCAGCCCCATCACCGCGAGGGTGCCCCCGGACAAGATCAACATCGCCAGCATCAGCAGCGGGTCGTGGATCGGCACGTGCACGAAGAACTGGGTCACGATATAGAGCACGATCGCGACCAGCACCGCGCGCACCAGCGACGCCGCGATATAGGCCAGATAGATCTCGAAGGCCGACAGCGGCGTCATCAGCAGAAACACCAGATTGCCCATGATCTTGGACTGGGTGATCGACGACGAGGTATTGGCGAACGAGTTCTGGATGATGCTCATCATCATCAGCCCCGGCACCAGGAATTCCACCGCGCGCACGCCCTCGATGGTCTGGCCGGCCAGCACCTGGCCGAACACCGCCATGTACAACAGCGCGGTGATCACCGGCGCGCCCACGGTCTGGAGAATGACGCTGTAGAAGCGCCGCACTTCCTTGATGAAGAGTGTGTAGCAGCCGCGCCAGTTCATGCCGACACCTCGTCTTCGGAATCCATGGTCAGCTCGACGAAAATATTCTCCAGCGACGGCTCGCGGGTATGCACATCGGTGATGCGATAGCCCGCACCGCGAATGCCTTCGATCACGTCGCCGATGAAGTCCTCGCCCTGCTTCAATCTGAGGTCGAGCGTATCGCCGCGCCGCTCCTCGATCAGGCGTTCCACCCCGGCCGGCAGCGTGCCGCCCTCGCCGGTCAGTTCCAGCGACAGGAAGCGATAGGGGTGGCGATCCAGCAACGCCTGTTTTTCCTCCAGCACCTGCAGCTCGCCGCGGTTGAGGATGGCGATGCGATCGCAAAGCTCCTCGGCCTCTTCCAGGTAATGCGTGGTCAGCACAATGGTGTGGCCGGCCTGATTGAGCTCGCGGGTGAACTTCCAGAGCGTACGCCGCAGTTCGACGTCCACGCCGGCGGTGGGCTCATCGAGGATCACCACTTCCGGCTTGTGCACCAGCGCCTGCGCGATCAGCACGCGGCGCTTCATGCCGCCGGACAACTGGCGGATGGAATCCGCGCCCTTGTCCTCGAGCTCGAGCCGTTCGAGCAGTTCGTCGATCCAGGGCCAGACTTCCTTGCCGCAGCCCTGATAGCCGGCCTGCAGGCGCAGCATCTCGCGGACCGAGAAAAACGGGTCGTAGACCAGCTCCTGCGGTACGACGCCCAGCGCGCGGCGGGCAGCGCGGTAGTCGGCCACGACATCGTGGCCCAGAACCGCCACCGAACCGGAGGTCGCCTGGGCCAGCCCGGCGGTAATGGAGATCAATGTGGATTTACCGGCGCCGTTCGGGCCCAATAGGCCGAAATATTCGCCGCGCCGGATATCGAAGGACACGCCCTTGAGCGCATGCGTGGTCGCATAACGCTTCTGGACATCCCGAAAGGATATCGCCGTATCGGTCATGGCATGGGATTTGAGTCGGGGCAAGACGATGGATTATACGCCCCGCGTGTCGGGGCCCCAAGCCGCACGGTCCGGTCTCCCGGGTTGGCCTTTGTACATCTTGGCTGAGATAGAATGCCGCCATGGAAGCCGACACCCTCATCGCCGCCGGACGGCGTACCGTCAATATCGAGGCCGCTGCCGCTGCGGCGCTGGAGTCCCGCATCGACGGCGAATTCGCCCGGGCGGCCGAGCTGATAATGCGCTGCAGCGGCCGCGTGATCGTCACCGGCATGGGCAAGTCCGGGCACATCGCGGGCAAACTGGCGGCCACCCTGGCCTCGACCGGCACGCCGGCGTTCTTCGTGCACCCGGGCGAGGCCAGCCACGGCGATCTCGGCATGATCACCCCCCAGGACGTGGTCATCGCCCTGTCCTACTCCGGCGAAACCGGCGAGATCCTCACGATCCTGCCGCTGCTCGGCCGACTCGGCGTGCCCATGATCGCCATGACCGGCAAGCCGGAATCGACGCTCGCCACCCGGGCCCACGTGCATCTGGACATTTCGGTCGAGATCGAGGCCTGCCCGCTGGAACTGGCGCCCACCGCTTCGACCACCGCCACGCTGGTCATGGGCGACGCGCTGGCCATCGCCCTGCTCGAGGCGCGCAACTTCACCGCCGAGGATTTTGCACGCAGCCATCCCGGCGGCTCGCTCGGCCGGCGGCTGCTGCTCACCGTGGCCGACGTCATGCACACCGGCGACGCGCTGCCGCTGGTCGACGAAAACGCGATGATGCGGGAGGCACTGCTGGAGATGACCGCCAAGGGGCTGGGCATGACCGGCGTGATCGATGCCGACGGCCGATTGACCGGCCTGTTCACCGACGGCGATCTGCGCCGGGCGCTGGACCGCGACCTGGACATCAAACGCGCGGTAATCGTCGACTACATGACGCGGGCGCCGAAGACGGTCGATCCGGCCATGCTCGCCGCGGAAGCCGTGCGACTGCTGGAAACCCATCGCATCGGCGGCGGCGCGCTCATGGTGGTGGACGCCGACACGCGCCCGATCGGCGCCCTCAACATGCAGGACCTGCTGCGGGCGGGCGTGATATGACGTTTCTCGACCGCCCGGACGACGCGCGCACGCCCGCGCTGCGCGCCGCGGCCATCCGTCTGGCCGTATTCGACGTCGATGGCGTGATGACCGATGGCCGGCTCTATCTCGGCCCGGATGGCGCCGAGACCAAGACCATGCATATACGCGACGGTCTCGGCCTCAAGCGCCTCGCCGGCGCCGGCGTGGAGATCGCCGTCATCAGTGGCCGGCCCTCGCCGCCGGTGGCCGCGCGGCTGGCCAGTCTCGGCGTGGCCGAAGTGCACATGGCCTGCGACGACAAGGCCGCGAAACTGGCCGCACTGCGCCAGGCCCGCGCGCTCCACGCCGACCAGATCGCGGTCATGGGCGACGACCTGCCGGACCTCGAGATCATGCGCGCGGCCGGGCTGGCACTGACGGTCGCCGACGCGGTCCCCGAGATCCGCAGGGTCGCACACTGGGTCAGCGCCGCACCGGGCGGCCACGGCGCCGTGCGCGAAGCCTGCGAGCTGATCATCGCGGCGCGCGAGGCACCCTGACGTGCTGCGGATCGGCGTGCTGCTGGCGCTTGTCTGCGTGGCCCTGTTCGGGGTCGGCAGCTGGCTGGGCACACTCAGGCACTCGTCGTCCCGGCCCGGCCCCGTCCACACGCCCGATAACAGCGACTACTACATGCAAGGCGCGACGGTGTATCAGCTGTCGCCGCAGGGTACGCTGGCTTATCGCATGACGGTTGCGCAAACACTGCACTTTGCCGACGACTCGGCTCGCCTGACCGATATTCACGTACACTACGTCAAAGACACGAAAACCTATTGGAACCTGCATGCCGACAAGGGACGCGTCCCGGCCGGCCAGCATGATATCTATCTCTACGACGGCGTGATCATCCATCACCCGCGCGAAAGCGGGAACGTGGTGAAAGTGACCACGACGCACGCCTGGGTGCGGCCCCGGATCAACCGGGTTGAGTCGGATGCGCACGTCACTGCCATCGAGCCGGGGCAGAAGGTCACCGGGGACGGCATGCGGATCAATCTGGATACGAACAAGCTGAATCTGCTCAATAATGTGCATGTCACCTACACGCCCTGATCGCCGCGGCACGCGTTCGATGCTGATCGCGCTGGCGATGCTGGCCACGATGCTGGCCTCCGGCCTGGCGCAGGCGGCCGGCTCGGACAAATCGCAGCCATTGCCCATCAACATCCGGTCCGACAACGCCGATTTCGCCCAGAAGTCGGGCGTGAGCACTTATACCGGCAACGTGCACCTCACCCGCGGCGGGCTGACGCTGACCGGCAACAAGCTCGTGGTCACACGGCTCAAGGACCGCAGCCGGATCAAGGCCGTGCTCACCGGCAATCCGGCGCATATCGACAAACAGCCCGATTCGAGCGATAACGAAGTCGTGACCGGACATGCCAACCAGATCGAATACAGCAACGCCAGCTCGGTGATCACCCTCCGGGGCGACGCCGTGGTCAACCGCAACGGCGACCGGATCCGCGGCCCGGTCATCACGCACAACATCGATACCGGCGCAACGCACGCCGAGCGCAGCCAGGGCAGTGACCAGCGCGTACACATTACGCTCCAGCCCGCCAAGAACGACGGTTCCTGATGGCTGCCCCCGCCTCCCCGACCGTTGTCGCCGACAACGCGGAACTCACCGCGACCGGCCTGCGCAAGCGCTACAAGGGCCGCGATGTGGTGCGCGACGTCAATCTCCGCGTCGCCCGCGGTGAAGTGATCGGCCTGCTCGGCCCCAACGGCGCCGGCAAGACCACCTCGTTCTACATGATCGTCGGCCTGGTATCGCCCGATGCCGGCACGATCGAGCTCGCGGGTCGGCGTCTCGTCGGCCTGCCCATGCACCGCCGCTCGCAGATGGGCATTGGCTACCTGCCGCAGGAAGCCTCGGTCTTTCGCAAGTTGCGCGTAGCCGACAACATTCGCGCGATCCTGCAGGTGCGAAAGGATCTCGACCGGGCCGGCATCGAGCGCGAGCTGGTCGACCTGATGGACGAACTGTCGATCGGCCACATCGCCGATTCCAAGGGGCTGAATCTTTCCGGCGGCGAACGCCGGCGCGTCGAGATCGCGCGCGCGCTGGCGGCCAGGCCCACGTTCATGCTGCTGGACGAGCCATTCGCCGGCATCGACCCGATTTCCATCGGCGACATCCGCGGCATCATCCGCCACCTGCAGAACCGCGGTATTGGTGTACTGATCACCGACCACAATGTGCGCGAGACCCTGTCGATCTGCGACCGGGCTTATATCCTGGCCGACGGCACCGTGATCGCCGAAGGCCAGGGCGAGCATATCCTGGCCGATCAGAAGGTCCGCGACGTGTACCTGGGTGAGGATTTCCGGCTATGAAGCAGGGACTCAGCCTCAATTTGGGCCAGACGCTGACGATGACGCCTGCATTGCAGCAGGCGATCCGGATGCTGCAGCTGTCCACGCTCGATCTCAAGACCGAGATCCAGGATGCGCTGGAGTCCAACGTCATGCTCGAGGCCGACGACGGCCACGACGAGATCGATACCAACGCGGCCATCGAAGCCCAAAAGAGCGAACGCGAGCAGGCATCGGGCAAGGACGGCGAGATTCCCGAAAACCTGCCGGTCGATGCCGACTGGAACGACATTTACGCCGGTTCCGCGGCGCCGGCCGCGCCCGCCCCCACGGCCGACGACGAGGACTACTGGGACTACCGCCAGGCCAACCTGTCGAGCACGCCCGACCTGCATGCACACCTGACCTGGCAGGCCGACATGCACTCGTTCACGCCCGAACAGCGCGCGATCGCGGCCGTGATCATCGATGCGATCGACAGCAACGGCCTGTTGCTGGATTGGGACGACATCGGCCCGCGCATCGTCGACGAATTCGAGATCGCGCCCGCGCAGGCCGAGGCCGTGCTGCGCCAGATCCAGGATTTCGATCCGCCCGGTGTGGCCGGCCGCAACCTGGCCGAATGCCTCGCCATCCAGCTGCGCGGTCTGCCGGCCGATGTGCCCGGGCGCGAGATCGCGCTGACACTGGTGGACCGCGAGTCGCTGGAACAACTGGCCGACCCGAATCGCGATGCCCTGGCGCGGCGGCTGTCGGTGACGCGCACCGAGCTCGAGACCGCCGTCGAACTGATCCAGACCCTGCAACCGCACCCCGGCGAGGCATTCAGCCAGCACGAATCCGACTATGTGATTCCCGAGGTGTTCGTCACGCGCAATGCGAACGGCTGGCATGTCGCGCTCAACGCCGATATCGCGCCCCGGCTGCGTATCAACAGCCAGTACCTGGCGCTGATCAAGCGCGCGGACAAGTCGGCCGATCAGACCACGCTGAAATCGCATCTGCAGGAAGCGCGGTTCTTTCTCAACAGCCTCAAATCGCGCAACGACACCCTGCTCGAAGTCGCGCACTGCATAGTTGAAGCCCAGCGCGCTTTTCTGGAATATGGGGAAGAGGCAATGAAACCGCTGGTGTTGCGCGACGTGGCCGAACAACTCGATATTCACGAATCGACCGTATCCCGGGCGACGGCCAACAAGTACATGCAGACGCCGCGCGGGATCTTTGAACTCAAGTATTTCTTCTCCAGTCACGTATCCACCACCGACGGCGGCTCGGCTTCGGCCACGGCGATCCAGGCGATGATCAAACGCATGGTCGCCGGCGAAGCGCCGAACAAGCCCCTGTCCGACAGCAAGCTCGCCGAGGCGCTGCTCGACAACGGCATACAGGTTGCGCGCCGTACGGTGGCCAAATACCGCGAAGCGCTTTCGATTCCGCCCTCGCACGAGCGGCGCCGTAAGGTCAGCTGAACCGGGTACCTGTTAATCCTTGTTCGTCCACACACGCTGCCAAGGAGTACGCGATGAACCTGAACATCTCCGGCCACCACGTCGACATGACGAACGCACTGCATCAGTACGTGGCCTCAAAGATGGAACGCATCGAGCGTCATTTCGATCATGTGCTCGACGCTGAAGTGGTTCTCGAAGTCGAAAAACTGCGGCACAAGGCCGAAGTGACCGTGCAACTGCGCGGTGCGACCCTGCATGCCGAGGCCACCAAGGACGACATGTACGCCGCCATCGACTGCATGGTGGACAAGCTCGATCGCCAGACACTCCGGCACAAGGAAAAGGCCTGCGATCATCACAATAACCAGGCGCGGCACATCGACATGAGCACCGACTAGCCCGCGGGCTCATTCGCCATGAATATTGCCGATATCGTCGCCCCGGATCGGGTGCAGCTGGCCGCGGATGTGCAATCCAAAAAGCGCGCCCTCGAACAGCTCGCCGACATCCTGGCCGAGGGCACGCCGTACCTGACGGCGGCCGATGTATTCAACGGTCTGATCGGGCGCGAAAAACTCGGCAGTACCGGCGTGGGGGATGGCGTGGCCATCCCCCACGCCCGCCTCAAGGGCATCGACGAGTGCATCGGGGCCTTCATCCGACTGCCCCAGGGCGTCGACTTCGAAACCGCCGATGAACAGCCGGTCGACCTCATTTTCGGGCTGCTGGTGCCGGAGGACGCGACCGACGAACACCTCAAGCTGCTGCGCCAGCTCGCCGAGATCTTTTCCGAGACCGACACCCTGTCGGACCTGCGCGACGCCGGCGACGATCGCCGCCTGTACCAGACCCTGCTCGATCACGACACGATCACGATCTAGTTTTTATTCAAGCGCCACCGCGACCACGCACCGCCCGCCTATGGACAATCTTCGCGTCGAGGCCGGCGAGGACGCCGACCGCCGGGTCGCCATCGAAACACTCTACGAATGCCTCGCCGATTCGCTCGAACTGCACTGGGCGGAGCCGCACATCGGCGCGGCCGGCACCCTCGGTGCCACCCGGCACGACGGCTGGCGTGTACCCACGGTCGGCTATCTCAACTTCATCCATCCGCCGCAGGTGCAGATCGTCGGGCAGCCGGAGATCGCCTATCTGGGTCGACTGTCCGACGCGCTCGCCGCGCATCTGCGCGCCCAACTGACCCAGGGCGCGACGCGCCTGGTGGTGGTCGCCGACGGCCAGCACCTGCCGGATTATCTGCACACGGCGCTGCGCGCAGCCGACATCGCGGTGTTCACCACCCGGGCCAGCGGCCACCGGGTGGCGTATCGGCTGCGGCATTTCCTCGGCGAGACGCTGGCCCGCCAGATCACCCTGCACGGCGTCTTTCTCGAGGTGCTGTCGATCGGCCTGCTGGTGGTCGGCGATCCCGGCGTCGGCAAATCGGAACTCGCGCTCGAGCTGATCAACCGCGGCCATCGCCTGGTCGCCGACGACGCGCCCGAATTCGTCCTGCTCGGACCGGACGATCTCAACGGCGGCTGCCCGCCGCTGCTGCAGGATTTTCTCGAAGTGCGCGGGCTCGGCATCCTCAACATCCGCGCGATGTTCGGCGAGGCGGCGATCAAGCGGCGCAAGCAGCTCGGTCTGATCATCCGCCTGGTGCGCGGCGACACCGGCGATACGGCCCCGCCCGACCGCCTCACTGGCGCCCGCGCGACCCGCGAGATCCTGGACACATCGATTCCGGAGATCACACTGCCGGTGGCCGTCGGGCATAATCTATCGGTATTGGTCGAAGCCGCCGCGCGCGATCACCTGCTGCGCATGCAGGGCCAGTACAGCGACGAACAATTCGCCGCGCGCCAGGCACAGGTGATCGGGGCGGACCCCACAGGAGTGAGTTCATGCGACTGATCGTGGTCAGCGGACTGGCCGGCGCCGGTAAATCGGTGGCGCTGAACATGCTCGAGGATCTGGGCTACTACTGCATCGATAACCTGCCGCTGGGGCTGTTGCACGAGGTCTCGGCCGCCACCCTGCGCCGTCAGGGGCTGGACTTCGATCGACTGGCGGTGGGGGTCGATGCACGCGCGCGCAAGAATGAAATCGCCGAGTTCGGCGAGCGCGTGGATGATCTGCGCAGCGCCGATCTCGATATCGAGATCATCTATCTCTATGCCGACGAAGACACTATCCTGCGGCGCTATTCCGAGACGCGCCGCCGGCATCCGTTGTCCAGCGAGCAGCGTTCCCTGATCGACGCCGTCGCGCTGGATGTGGAACTGACCCAACCGATCGCGGCCAAGGCCGATATCTCGATCGATACCAGCCGGCTCAACATCCATCAGTTGCGCGACATCATCCGCAATCGGGTGGAAAGCGCCGCCTCGGGCGAATTATCGATCCTGGTGCAGTCGTTCGGCTTCAAATACGGGCTGCCGCCGGCGGTGGACTTCGTGTTCGACGTGCGCTGCCTGCCCAACCCGCACTGGGTGCCCGAACTGCGCGCGCTCACCGGCCAGGACGCGGCGGTCGCCGCACATCTGGCCGCCCAGCCGGCCACACACGAAATGCGCGACGACATCCTGCGGTTTTTCGCCCGCTGGCTGCCCGACTTCGCGCGCGAGGATCGCACCTACATCACCGTGGCGATCGGCTGTACCGGCGGCAAGCACCGCTCGGTCTATCTGGCCGAGCAGATCGGCGAACACTTGCGGCGTGAGTACGCCAACGTGCTGGTTCGCCACAACGAACTGCACTGATGAGCGCGGCAACGACAACGCGCGTCGGGGTATTGCTGATCGGCCACGGGGCACTGCCCGCGGCGCTCCAGGCGGCGGCCACGCACATCGTCGGCACGCCGTCTCTGGCCACGCACGCCATCGGCATCGCGGCGGACGAAAACACCGACGCCGCCCGCGCGCGCATCGCCCGTGCCGTCGCGACACTGGACAGCGGCGCCGGCGTGCTGCTACTCATCGACGCACTGGGGGCGACGCCCTACCAGCTGGCACACGCCGCCACCGAGAACCGCGACCGTATCGCGACGGTGACCGGCCTGAACCTGCCCATGCTGGTTCGCGTCTACAATTATCCGGAAATGGAGCTGGCCGAACTGGCCGACTCGGCCGCGACCGCCGGCCGACGCGGCGCCACACGCGCGCCGTAGCCTGTATCGACCACCACAACAAGAGCCGTGCCATGCCAACTCGCGACCTGCCGATCGTCAACAAGCTGGGCCTGCACGCACGCGCGGCCAGCCGATTCGTCACGGTCGCCTCGCAGTTCGATGCCCGCATTACGGTGACCAAGGACGGCCGCGAAGTCTCGGGCAAGTCCATCATGGGCGTGATGATGCTGGCCGCGGCCCGCGGCAGCTCGATCCAAGTACAGGCCGAGGGCGACGACGCTTCGGAGGCACTCGACGCACTCGACGCACTGGTCGCCGATCGCTTCGGCGAGAGCCAGTGACCGCGCCTGCCACCAACCCGGCCGGAGCCCGCCGCCGATGAGCCTGTGGCTGTCGGCCATCGGCGCCTCGCGCGGTGTCGCGATCGGGCCCGTGCATCGCATGCACGGCACCGATCTGGACATCCCCGAATATCACATCGCCGCCGAAGCGGTCGACGACGAGAGCGCGCGCTTTCACGCCGCCGCCCGTGAAGCGCGCGAGCAGCTGGCCGCCGTGCGCGAGCAGATCCCGGCCAATGCCCCCTCGGAGATCGGCGCGTTCATCGAAACCCATCTGCTGATGATGGACGATGCCGCGCTGATCGATACCGTCACCACCCGCATTCGCGACGACCGCGTGAACGCCGAATGGGCGCTCAAGCTCCAGGCCGAGGAACTGATCGACGTGTTCGAGCAGATGGACGACAGCTATCTGCGCACACGCCGCGACGATATCGCGCACGTCACCGCGCGCCTGCAGCGGGTGCTGCTGAAACAGGAACACCCGATCGGCGGCGGCAGCGCCGACGACACCGGCGAACCGCCGGTGATCGTGGCCGATGAACTCACCCCGGCCGACATCATCCTGTTGCACCAGCAGGGCGTGGCGGCGTTCGTCACCGAACACGGCGGGCCACTGTCGCACAGCGCGATCCTTGCCCGCAGCCTGCGCATCCCGGCGTTGATGGGCGCGGTTGGTGCGCGCCGTATTCTCGGTGACGACGAAACCGTGGTCGTCGATGGCGAAGCCGGCCACCTGCTCGCCGGGCCGGACGAAGCGGCGCTCGATTTCTATCGCCATCGCCAGCAGCGCGACGCCCGCTATCAACGCATGCTGACCGTGCTGCGCGACGAGGCCGCGGTCTCCGCCGACGGCGTGCGCGCCACCATGCTCGCCAACGTGGAACTGCCGGGCGACGCGATCGAGGCCTGCAAGGTCGGCGCCGAGGGCGTCGGCCTGTATCGCACCGAGTTTCTATTCATGAACCGCGAGGACTCGCCCAGCGAGGACGAACAGTTCGAGGTCTATCGTCAGGTCGTGGCCTCCATTGACGGCCCGGTCACCATCCGCACGCTGGATGCCGGCGCCGACAAGAGCCTCGGACGACCGGACAAGGTCTCGCCCAATCCGGCGCTGGGACTGCGCGCGATCCGCCTGTGCCTGAAGGAGACCGCCCTGTTCCGCACCCAGCTGCGGGCCCTGCTGCGGGCCTCGGCCGAGGGCGAGATGCGCATCATGCTGCCGATGATCTCCACCGTCGGCGAGATGCGCCAGGCGCGCCATCTGATCGACGAGGCCGCCGCCGAACTCGCCGCGGAAGGCATCGCCTACGACCGCGAGCTGCCGGTGGGCGCCATGATCGAGGTGCCCGCCGCCGCCCTGGCCGCCCCGACGCTGGCGCGCTATTGCGATTTCTTCTCGCTCGGCACCAACGACCTGATCCAGTACACACTGGCCATCGATCGCATCGACGACGAGATCAACTATCTCTACGATCCGCTGCATCCGGCCGTGCTCCATCTCATCCGCATGACCATCGATGCCGGGCGCGCGGCCGGCATCAGCGTGTCCATGTGCGGCGAGATGGCCTCCGACAAGCGCTATACGCCGTTGCTGCTCGGACTCGGCCTGACCGAGTTCTCCATGCATCCGGCCAGCGTGCTGGAGGTCAAGCGCGCGGTGATGGGCGCCGACGTGGCGCGCCTGCGCCGGCGCACGGCTGAAATCCTGTCGCTGACCGACGCCAACACCTATCGCGAGGCCCTGGACGGCCTGACCCGTGAACACAGCGCCTGAGCGCGCGGTCACAGGGCGCCCCGGCCGCCGGTCCGGTCACGCCCGCACAGGCAACGCGATCCACGGCGCGAAACCCTGATGTGCCCGACGGTGTTCAGCCCGCTGTTGCTGTATCGTAGCCTACCGCGCGGCCATCCGAAACGCCGCGCGCGCGGTCGACCGGCCGCCCGGGGGCCGGCGTGGCGCAGCATGGGCGAACCGGCCCGTAAGCGGGCCGGGTTGCGATCGCGCGCCGCGCAGGCCAGCCTCGAAACACGGCACGCCGCCGTCATTCCCGCCCCTCTGCCAAGGCCCGTTACATGAGCGAGCCCGCCGTCCGGACCGATATCCTCGAACAACGCCTGGCGTCGCTCAACGCCGCCCTTGAGTCGGGGCGAATGCGCCGGCTCAAACCGATGCTGGCCTCGTTGTCTCCGGCCGAAATCGCGCTGCTGCTGGAAGCCGTGCCACGCGCCAAGCGCGAGGTGGTGTGGGCACTGGTACCCGACGAGGACCACGGCGAGACGCTGCTGCACGTCAACGACGAGGTCCGCGCCGAGCTGATCGACAGCCTCGACAGCGCCACCCTGCTGGCCGCTACCGAAGGCCTGCCGATCGACGATCTGGCCGACCTGATCGAGGATCTGCCCGAACAGGTCACGCGCGAAATGCTGCGCTCGATGGACGCGCAGAATCGCGAGCGGCTCAAGGTGGTCATGGCCTATGCGCCGAATTCCGCCGGCGGCCTGATGAACAACGACACGGTCACGGTGCGCCCGGATGTCTCGCTCGATGTGGTCTCGCGCTATCTCAAGCAGCGCAGCTGGCTGCCGGACGATACCGAGTCGTTGTTCGTGGTCTCGCGCTATGGTCGCTATCTCGGCATGCTGTCGCTGGCCAAGCTGGTCACGCTCGACCCCGAGCGCGATGTCTCCGAGGTGATGAACACCGACATCGACGCGCTGCCCGTCGACATGGCGGCCGCCCAGGTCGCCAAACGGTTCCAGGATCTCGACCTGATCTCGGCGCCGGTGGTCGACGCCGAGGGCGGCCTGCTCGGGCGCATCACCATCGACGACGTGGTCGACGTGATCCGCGACGAAGCCGAGCACAGCATCATGAGCCTGGCCGGCCTGGACGAGGAAGAAGACGTGTTCGCGCCGATCATGCGCAGCGCGCGCCGGCGTGCGGTGTGGCTCGGCACCAACCTGGCGACCGCGTTTCTGGCCTCTGAGGTGGTGGGCCTGTTCTCGGACGCCCTGTCCCAGATCGTCGCCCTGGCCGTCCTCATGCCGATCGTGGCCAGCATGGGCGGCATCGGCGGCTCGCAGACACTGACCCTGATGATTCGCGGGCTGTCGCTGGGCCAGATCGGTTTTTCCAACGCCCGGGCCCTGCTGCTCAAGGAGTTGGCCGTAGCGCTGATCAACGGCCTGCTCTGGGGCATCGTGGTCGGCGGGGTCGCCCTGGTGTGGTTCGATAACCTGGGCCTGGCGATCATCATGGCAGTAGCGCTGGTCATCAATCATCTCAACGCCGCCGTCACCGGCGTGGCGATCCCGCTGGCCCTGAAGAAGCTGGGCATCGACCCCGCCCTGGCCGGCTCGGTGGTGCTGACCACGTTCACCGACGTGATCGGCTTCGCCTCGTTCCTCGGTCTCGGCACGCTGTTCCTGCTGCACTGACCGCCGCCCCGGTGCCGGCGGGCCGCCGGCATTGACGCCATCTACTGCCCGGCAATCGTCATCCGGTCGATCACCACGGAGGGCGTGCGTACCGCGCTCTGGTATTCGACATCATTGCCGAGCGCGGCGATGCCGTTGTACATATCGGCCAGATTGCCGGCGACGGTGGCGTTCTCCACCGGATAGGCCAACGCCCCGTTTTCCACCCACCAGCCGGCGGCACCGCGGGAATAATCGCCGTTGACCAGGTTCACGCCCTGTCCCATCAACTCGGTGACGACCAGGCCCCGGCCCATGCCCGCCACCAACGCATCGAAATCGGCGTCGCCCGGCGCGACATCGATGTTGAATATGCCGCCGGCGTTGCCCGTGCTCGCCAGCCCCAGCCGGCGCGCCGAGTAAGCCGACAACAGATACGAGCGCAGTACACCTTCGGCCACCAGATCGCGTTCGACAGTGGCCACACCGTCATCGTCGAAGCCGGTGCTGGCGAGTCCATGCCGGCGGTGCGGGACCTGGCGCAACGTCAATCCGGGCACGGCGATACGCTGGTCGAGCCTGTCCTTGAGGAAACTGGCATTGCGATACAGCGTACCGCCGCTGATCGCGCCGAACAGATGGCCCCACAGACTGCGCGCGACGCGCGGCGTGAACAGCACCGGCGCCGTCAGGGTCGGCACCGCGCGCGAACCGAGGCGGGCCAGCGCGCGATCGGCAGCCAGCCGGCCGATCTCGGCCGGGGCGAACAGCTGCTCGGCCCGGCGCGCCTGCGAGAACGCGATCTCGCGCTGCATGCGGCCGGCCGCATCGCGGGCGATCGCCGTACAGGACGCCGCATGCCGGCTGGCGCGTTCGATGCCGATGAAGCCATGACTGTTGCCATAGGCGCTGATCGCATCCTGGGTGGCCACGGTCGCGCCTTCGGTCTGGACGATGCGCCGGTCGGTGGCGAGCGCGGCCGCCTCCACGGCCAGCGCCTGGTCCTGGGCGGCCGCCGGGGTCAGCGCCCAGGGGTTGTACAGGCCCAGATCCGGCCAGTCGCGCGCCATCAGAGCGGCATCGGCCAGGCCCGCATACGCATCCGGCTCGGTGAAACGCGCGATGGTCAGCGCCTGATCGAGGGCGGCGGCCAGGCCTGCCGGCGTCAGGTCGGTGGTCGAGGCGCTGCCGCTGGCGCGGCCGCGATAGACCGTCACCGCCGCCGTACGATCGCCTTCATATTCCAGCGATTCGCGATGCCGATCGCGCACCGACACCGACAGGCTGCGCGAAGCCGACAGACTCGCCTCGGCGGCATCCGCGCCGGCCGCGGCCGCGCGGTCGAGCATGGAAGTCAGCGATTCGCGGAGCGCGTCCGCGCCGGGCAGTTCACGGGAGTCGGCAGGTACGGCAAGGGTATCGGTCATGCAGCAGGATCCGGGCAGGCAAACCGCCAAAATAGCGGGCGCACGGCCCCCCGCGCAATAAGCGCGCGGTGCGGCGAGCGGTTATGCTGACGGCATGCCCAGAGGCGATTCCCACAACGAGACCTCGGCCCGCCGCCGGCTGCTCGGCGTGCTGCTGCGTCCGCGCTCGATCAACGGCCTGGTGCTGGCCAGCTTCGCCGTCGTGGCCACGCCGCTGATGGTCGCGATCGTGGCCAGCGTGGTCTATGTCAATCAGCTCAATGCCCAGAGCGAGCGGCTGGTGATGCAGGGGGTCGCCGTCACGCGCGACAGCAAACGCCTCAACAGCCTGCTGATCAGCATGGAACGCAGCGCCCGCCAGTATCGCGTACTCGGCCAGGCCGACCTGGTCGCTCGCTTCCGCTCGCAGGCCCGGGCATTCGAGGGCGAACTCAAGTCCCTGGCCCGCCTGCATCTGGATACGGTGCCGAGCTGGAACCTGTCAGCGCTGCGCGAGCAGGTGGCCGGCCTGGCCCGGCGACTCGGCACCGGCGACAAGCAGACCGACCAGGTCATCAGCACGCTGAACACGATCCGCGATTCGACCAATGCCATCGCCGACCAGGGCGCCCGGTTCGTCGACCAGGAGCTCGATCATCTGCAGCGCACGGCGCGCCATGCGCGCCTGTTCCTGCTCGTCTGCGTGTTTGCCCTGATTCCCGCGGCCATGGCGCTCGGGTTATTTTTGACCTTTGTCATCGCGCGGCCGCTGCGCCAGATTCTGGATGCCGTCGGTCATCTGGGCACGGGCGATTTCTCGCGCCCGGTGTCGATCGTCGCGCCGGCTGCCGAGCTCGATCGCCTGGGTGAACGCCTGGACTGGATGCGCCAGCGCCTGGCCACGCTCGACGAGGAGAAACAACAGTTCATCCGGCACATGTCGCACGAACTCAAGACACCGCTGGCCAGCATCCGCGAAGGCACGGAACTGCTCGCCGACGGCTCGGTCGGCGTTTTGAGCGAGGCGCAGCGCGAGGTGGCGACGATTCTGCAGAGCAACAGCCAGGATCTGGCGGCTCTGATCGACAATCTGCTCAACTCGGCAACCTGGCAACAACAGCGAGCGCGCCTGGAGTACACCGAATTCGATCTGACGGCGCTGATCGAACGCATGGTCGAACGCCAGAAGCTGGCCATCGAGGCACGCGATCTGCGCGTCGAGCGACCGCGGTCACCGATCGTACTCAGCGCCGACCGGGATCGATTGCACCTGATCGTGGATAATCTGCTGGCGAATGCAGTCAAATTTTCGCCGATGGGCGGCACTATCCGTATCGAGGTCGAACACGGCCCGACAGAGGGGACGGATTTATATGTATCGGATGACGGGCCCGGCGTGGCGACAGCCGAACGAGAACGTATCTTCGAAGCCTTCGTCCGCGGCAGCAGCACGCCCGGCGGCAAGTCCGCGGTCAAGGGGACCGGCATCGGCCTGTCGGTGGTGCGCGACTGCGCCGAAGCCCATGGCGGCTGCGCGCAGGTCGTGGAGCGCGGGCCTCGCGACAGCGTTTTCCATGTGCATATCCCGCCCTGGAACGGGCGCGCCTGAGCAGCGCCCGCCACCACGGGGGCTGGCGGTCGCGCTCGCTCTGGCTGCGGCCCTGGCCGTATCGGGCTGCGCGCACGACAAGGGCAACCCGCTGGCAACCGCGCAGACACCGCCTGAAATGTCCGCCCCCGCGTTGACCCTGCTCGGCTATGCCCGCCGGCTGGCGGACACAACGCCGGCCGGGCGCGAAGCCGCCGTACGCGCAGCCCGGCGCCAGGTTCGGACCAGCCCGAGCGCGATCAGCTATGCCTATCTGGCGCTGGCGCTCGGATCACCGCACCAGCGGTTGTATACGCCAGACGAGGCCGCGCGCTACGCCAGGCTGGCGCTCAACACCAAGCCGGCGCCCTGGGATCCGGATGCGCGCCAGTACCTGAGCGACTATGCCCGCCTCTACGGTGAGCTGACCCAGGCCAACGGCGATGAGCCCAGTGACGCGGCGCAGAAGATCGCGGATCTCAAGGCGCGCCTGGCGAAAGCCCAGAACAAACTCAAGGCGCTGTCGAACATCGAAGACCGCCTGGATACCGTCGAGAAACACCCGTGACCGAACACCGAAAGGGCCGGCTGCTGCTGGTCGACGACGACCCGAGCCTGCGCCGCCTGATGACGATTCGCCTCGAAGGCGTCGGACACACCGTGGCCAGCGTCGAAAGCGCCGACCGCGCACTCGACATCCTGGGCGACTTCGCCGCCGAGTGCGTGATCACCGATCTGCGCATGGACGGCATGGACGGGCTCGACCTGCTGCAACGGCTGTCGGCCAATCACCCCAATATTCCGGTCATCGTCATCACGGCCCACGGCACGATCCCCGAAGCCGTGTCGGCGACCCAGGCCGGCGCGCTCGATTTCCTGTCCAAACCGGTGGACAAGGAAACGCTGCTGGCCCGCGTCGACCAGGCCCTGGCCCAGGGCGGCTTGCCCAGCCGCGATTGGGAATCGATCTGGCAGGCGCGCATCGTGACCCGCTCGCCGCTCATGCGGGAACGGCTGGCCGAGGGCCGAATGGTGGCCGAGACCGACTCCAGCGTGCTGATCACCGGCGAATCCGGCACCGGCAAGGAAGTCATGGC
This sequence comes from Salinisphaera sp. SWV1, assembly GCF_052044155.1. Classification (NCBI taxonomy): domain Bacteria; kingdom Pseudomonadati; phylum Pseudomonadota; class Gammaproteobacteria; order Salinisphaerales; family Salinisphaeraceae; genus Salinisphaera; species Salinisphaera sp. SWV1. Next base: position 53,938 of record NZ_JBQDYE010000019.1, on the reverse strand, counting down.
GCGTGTCATGCATGAAGCCAGCCCGCGTGCCCAGCGCGCGTTCGTGGCGCTGAACTGCGGCGCCATGCCCGAGCAGTTGCTGGAGTCGGAACTGTTCGGCCACGAAAAAGGCGCATTCACCGATGCCAAGAGCGCCCAGCCGGGGCTGTTCCGCTCGGCCGAGGGCGGCACCCTCTTTCTGGACGAAATCGGCGATATGCCGATCGCTCTTCAGGTCAAGCTCCTGCGCGTCCTCCAGGAACGCGAGATCCGGCCGGTCGGCGGCCGGCACAGCATCCCGGTGGACGTGCGTGTGATCTCGGCCACCCACCGCAATCTGGATACGGCCATCAACGAGGGCACGTTCCGCGAGGATCTCTACTATCGTCTGGCGGTGGTCAGCCTGGCCCTGCCCTCACTCGCCGAGCGACCCGAAGACATCGCGCCGCTGGTGCGGCATTTCCTGGATCGCCTCGCGCGCCGGTCGGGGCGACGGGCCAAGGTCTATGCCCCGGAAGCCATGGAACGGCTCACGGCGTACAGCTGGCCGGGCAATATTCGGCAACTGTCCAACGTCGTCGAACACAATGTCGCGCTCACGCGCGGCCCGGTGATCGGCCGTGCCGCCGTGGACAAGGCGCTGGCCCAGCACGGCGGCCCGGACGCGTCGGCCTCGAGCATCCGGCCCCTGGCACAGGCGCGGGACGAGTTCGTGCACGACTACCTCGTCCAGCTATTGCGCATCACCGAAGGCAACGTCGCCCGAAGCGCCCGGCTCGCCCAGCGCAACCGCACCGAATTCTACAAGCTGCTGGCGCGTCACGATGTCGATCCGGGGCAGTTCAAGTCCTGAATCCGGCTGTTGCCTGTAGACGACAACCATTGGCGCCGTTCCCGTGCTTGATGTCGCTCTATGGCGACATATTTTTATATTAATATTCAATAACTTAATTAATTCCTGAGTGATCCGTCGTTGATCAGCGACGGTTTTCCGCGCCACCGGGTCCGATCCGCTGGCCGGACGCGCCTCAAGGGCCCGATTTAATTTATAATTTATTGATATTAATATATTTTTATTTTTTGGCACGGCGGTTGCTAAACCCTGATCAAATTCGGACGACAGACCGCACTTGCAGCAGCGATAGCCAATCGGCCGAAAGGCTTCGAGACCGCCGCCCCACGCTTCCAGCGCCCGGGGTGGCACGGACTGGCGATGAGCGTCGCCGTCATGTCGAGGATTCGGCTATTCGGGCGGATGACTGCCGCAAGCGGCCATCGGATCGCAACAAAGGAGTTTGAACAGTCGGAACAACCCACGGATCGTCGGCCACCGCCCAGTCGAGCCGGCGCCTGGTGGTTTGTTCAACAGAGTTCGCGTGCTTGCGCGACATGGTTTCGCCTGGTCGGGCCGGTTTCCCCGGTCCCCCCCTCGTGCCTCGGCGTTAACGGCCCGGCCAGTGCGAATTATTCCGATGTCCTGCAGCGCAGCCACGCACCCGTTTCGCCGGTTGGGCCGGAGTTTCTCCCGGTCCCCCCCCTCGTGCCTCGGCGTAGCCCGGCCCGACTCGGCGGATTATCAAAGAAGAAAAGCACGGGCGGGTCACCCGCCCTCTCAAGGCCGCGAATCGCGGCCTTTTTTATGCCCGCCCCGGGGCCGGTGTCTCAACGCGCCGGCGCCGACGGCCCGGGCCGCCTTGCGAACCGGTCGCAGGATACCCGTGGCGCCTGTTTCAACTGGTGCTTGTGCCGCGGCCGGGTGCGCCCGTCAGGCGCGGGGTTCGAGCGCGGTGAGCAGTTTGTCGTGGATACCGCCGAAGCCGCCATTGCTCATCACCACGACCACATCACCCGGGCGCGCCTCGGCCGCGATCGCCGCCGCCAGCGCGTCGATATCATCGATGGCACGGAAACGGTCGCCGAGGGCGCGCATGGCGCCGGCCAGGTCCCAGTCGATGCCGGCATCGTAGCCGTAAACACGGTCTGCGCTTTCGAAGCTGGCCGCCAGGGTGTGCTCGTGCACGCCGGCCCGCATGGTATTCGAGCGCGGCTCGAAGGCCACCAGCACACGGCCTTGCGACCGCCCCGCGCTCAGACCATCCAGCGTGGTGCGGATGGCGGTCGGGTGATGAGCGAAATCGTCATAGACCGCCACCCCGCCCGGCGTGCCGCGGAGTTCCAGCCGCCGCTTGACGCCGCGAAATCCGGCCAGCGCGCGGATGGCAGCGCGTGGCTCGACGCCGGCATGCTCGGCTGCGGCGATCGCGGCACAGGCATTCGCGGCGTTGTGGGCGCCCTTGAGCGCCCAGGCCAGTTCGCCGACGACTTCGGGTCCCCAATGAATGCACAGCCGACCATGATCCGGGTGCAGGGGCTCGACATGCCACCCCGCCGTGCCGTTGAACGGCACCCGCGGCGTCCAGCAGCCCTGTGCGATGACGGTATCGAGCGCCGCGTCGGTCGCGTTGTGCACGATACGCCCCGAGCCCGGCACGGTGCGAAGCAGATGATGGAACTGGCGCTGGATCGCGGCCAGGTCATCGAAAATATCGGCGTGATCGAACTCGAGATTGTTGAGAATCAGCGTGCGCGGCCGGTAGTGAACGAACTTCGAGCGCTTGTCGAAAAAGGCCGTGTCGTACTCGTCGGCCTCGACCACGAACAACCTGGAATCACCGATCGCTGCCGAGGCCCCCAGATCCGCGGCGATGCCGCCGATCAGCCAGCCGGGTGCGGCCCCCTGGTCGACCAGTATGTGCGCGAGCATGCTCGCGGTGGTGGTTTTGCCATGCGTACCGGCCACCGCGAGCACCCAGCGATCGGCGAGCACGTTGTCCGCCAGCCACTGCGGGCCCGAGGTATAAGCGAGCCCCGCGTCGAGCATGTACTCGACCGCGGGGTTGCCGCGGGCCATGGCGTTGCCGACCACGACCTGATCCGGCGGCGGCTGCAGATGGCTCGGCGCATAGCCGTCCATGACCGCGATGCCGGCCTCGGCCAGCTGAGTGCTCATGGGCGGATAAAGACCCTGATCGGAGCCCGTGACCGTATGCCCGGCTGCCCGCGCCAGCAGCGCCACACCGGCCATGAACGTGCCGCCGATTCCCAGAATATGGATGTGCATCGCGAGCGCTAGCCGAGGGCCGAAAAGACCAGCATCAACAACAACTCGAAGCCGAGCGTTACGGTCACGCCGAAAAAGATCGGCACGTTGAGCGCATGCCGATAGATATGGGTATAGATCGCCAGGCCCCAGATCCCGACCACCAGATAAGCCAGCGCGAACAGCGGCGACGGCATCGGCACCTGCGACGGATCGGTCGCGCTGCGCAATGCATCCAGATAGGGCCGCAGGGCGCGCGTGGGGGCGAGCATGATCAGCGTGAGCACCGTCCCCGAGGAAAACAAGGCGGTCGCGGTCTGGTTGAAGCGATTCGACAAATGGCGCAGACGCAGGATCACCGCCACGTACAGCCCGAGCATGAGCGTTGCCAGGCCCGCCTGGACCAGCGCCGCCGCCAACGGGCCGACCAGCGCGACCTGAACGAACAGAACGATACAATAAGCCGCTATGCTGACCACCAATGTTGTCTGATCGCCGGGCATGTCCTGCGGCCCGCGGCGAAACAGCATGAGGTCGACGAGTCGGCGGACAAAATCCATGGTCAACGCGAAATCCCTATGAACGACAAGCTCGATGAAGCCAAGCGCATGATACCGAAGGCGCCGCAGCGCGTCGTCACGATCGAGGACGACGCCGCCCTGGCCGCGTTCGTGGCCGGACTGGCGGATCGCGACTGGATCGCCGTCGACACGGAGTTTCTGCGCGAGCGCACCTACTATCCGAAGCTGTGTCTGGTGCAGATCGCCGACACCGATCACATCGGCCTGATCGACGTCCTCGCGCTCTCCGACCTGACCCCACTGGCCGGACTGCTGACCGATACGCGTGTGCGCAAGGTGTTTCACTCCGCCGAACAGGACCTCGAGGTGCTCTACCAGAGCTTCGGCACGATGCCGGCGCCGATCTTCGACACCCAGGTGGCCGCGCCGCTGCTCGGCTTCGACGACCAGATGGGCTATGCCCGCCTGGTCGAGGCGTTGCTCGACAAGAAACTGCCGAAGGGCCACACCCGCACCGACTGGAGCCACCGTCCGCTGCCGGACGGCGCGCTCGACTACGCCGCCGACGATGTCCGCTATCTGGCTGTCGCCTACCCGATGCTGCGTGAAACGCTCGCCGCCGCCGATCGGCTCGACTGGCTGGCCGGCGACTTCGAGCGCATGGTCGAGCCGGATCGTTTCGACGTCGATACCCGCGCCGCCTGGCGACGGATCAAGGCCTGGAACCGGCTCGCCCCGGTCGCGCAACAGGTTCTGGCCGAGCTCGCCGACTGGCGCGAGCGCGAGGCCATGGCCGCCGATCGGCCGCGGCGCTGGATTCTGGCCGATGCCCCCTTGATCGCCATCGCCGAAAGCCAGCCCACCCGCGATATCGACCTGGCGGACACGCCGGATCTGCCCGTGCGCACGCTGGAGCGACACGGCGATGCGCTACTGAACTGCGTGGCGCGCGGGCTGACGCGCCCGGCCGAGGTGCTGGACCCGAACGCCGGACCGCCGGACGAAGCCACGCGACGCCGGATCAAGACCGGCATGCGCGCCCTGGCCCGGGCCGCGGAAGCGGCCGACATACCACCGGCCGCGGTGGCCAGCCGGGCCGACGTGGCGGCGATCGTGGCCGGTCGGCGGGATGGCCGCCTGCTCCGGGGGTGGCGCGCGGAAGTTGCCGGACGCGCCGTGGTCGAGGCGGTGGAAAGCGCCCGCACCGACGCGGCCCGGGGCTGTTAATCCGGCATCAAAACAGCTGACTTCATCAGCTGTTTTCAACGCCTTCAAAAACAAACGACGGCACCTGCTCGTCTTTTATTTTCAAAGGCTTCGCGGCCAATGGCCGCGGCGATCATGCGGTCGCATACTCGCGCCATCAACCCGAAATCATCTATTTCCGGGCCGGGTAAATGACGCCGGGCGCGCCCGGTACCGGAGATCGGCGATACCGGCGCTGATGCGCGCAAAACCGCGCTTCAGACGTCGGCCAGGGCGGCCTTGATGCGCGCGTATATCTCGTCGACCGCGCCGACACCGGCCACCGGCTTGAGCAGACCGCGCTGCTCATAATAAGCCACGAGCGGCTGGGTCTGCTCCTGGTAAACCGACAGCCGATTGCGGATCGTTTCCTCGTTGTCATCGGCCCGGCCACGCGCCATCAGGCGACTCACGAGTTCTTCGTTGTCGACCTTGAGATGCACCACGCACTGCAGCGGGCGGCCGAGCTCGGTCAGCAGCTCGTCCAGGGTTTCGGCCTGGGCCTCGCTGCGCGGGAATCCGTCGAGGATAAAGCCATTTTCCGTGTCGGGCTGGTTGAGCCGCTCGCGCATCATGCCCACCACGATATCGTCGGACACGAGCTCGCCGGCATCCATCGCCGCCTTGGCCTTCAAACCCAACTCGGTCTGCTCCGCCACCGCTGTGCGCAGCAGATCACCCGTCGAGATCTGCGGCACGCCATATCCCTCGACGAGCTTGGCGCTCTGCGTTCCCTTACCCGAGCCAGGCGCGCCCAGCAGCACGATTTTCAGCATGATATCCCCGCCAAAAGACCTTTAAATTTCTAGGGTGGAGGCCGCCGCGCAGACTGCGACGTCCGATGCGCTGGCCGACGCTCGACGTTACTGTCTGCCCCCGGGCAAGTCAATTGTCTCAGGCTCTCGGGCTCACGTATGCTTGCCCGCAGACGATTGCGCCGGTCGCGGCTTACCCGCCGCTCGCGCGCTTCGACAGCCGGAGTTCAAGCCGGGGCCCGACCGTCGGCCGTGGCGCCGGCCAGCTCAAAAGGAAAGACACGGATGACGAAGAAGAACGCCTTCTATGCCCAGAGCGGCGGCGTGACCGCCGTGATCAACGCATCGGCCGCCGGCGTGATCGAGGCGGCCCGCGAGCACGGCGATACCATCGGCACGCTCTATGCCGGCCGCGACGGCATTGTCGGCGCGCTCACCGAGGACCTGATCGACACCTCGGCCGAGGACGACGCCACCATCGCGGCGCTGCGGCACACGCCCGCCGGCGCGTTCGGCTCGGCGCGCTACAAGCTCAAGGGCCTGGAGGAAAACCGCGCCGAGTACGAACGCCTGATCGAGGTGTTCAAGGCCCACGACATCGGCTACTTCTTCTATAACGGCGGCGGCGACTCGGCCGATACCTGCGCCAAGATCAGCCAGCTGGCCGACGCCCTCGGTTATCCCATCCAGGCGATCCATATCCCCAAGACCATGGACAACGACCTGCCGCACACCGACTGCTCCCCCGGTTTCGGCAGCGTGGCCAAGTACACCGCGGTCTCGATCCGCGAGGCCGGCTACGACCTGCACAGCATGTGCCGTACCTCGACCAAGGTGTTCATCCTCGAGGTGATGGGCCGGCACGCCGGCTGGACCGCTGCCGCCGGCGGGTTGGCCGCCGAGGAGGCGGGCGATGCGCCGCATATCCTGCTGTTCCCTGAAATCGCGTTCGATCGCGCGAAGTTCCTGGCCCGGGTCGATGAAACCGTCAAGACGTATGGCTACTGCACGATCGTGGCCTCGGAAGGCGTCGAGATCGGGGCCGAGTTCAAACGCGGCGACGGCCGCGAGGCCGATGCCTTCGGCCATGTACAACTGGGCGGCGTCGCGCCCCGGATCGCCGAGCTGGTCAAATCCGGGCTCGGCTACAAGTACCACTACGCCATTGCCGACTACCTGATGCGGGCCGCACGCCATATTGCTTCGGCAACCGATGTCGAGCAGGCCTACGCCGTCGGCCGTGCTGCGGTCGAGTACGCGGTGGCGGGCAAATCCGGCGTCATGGTGACCATCAAGCGCGAATCGGACGCGCCCTATCGCTGGTCGCTGGGCGAGGCGCCGCTGGCCGATGTGGCCAACGTCGAGAAATTCATGCCGCGCAATTTCATCAGCGAAGATGGCTTCCATATCACCGAGACCGCGCGCCGCTACCTCAAGCCGCTGATCGCCGGCGAGAACTATCCGCCCTATGTGGATGGCCTGCCGGACTATGCCCGGCTCAGGAACCAGGCGGTGCCGAAGAAGCTGAATACCGCATTCGAGGTCTGAATCCGTTGCCCGACGGCGGTTCAGACAGACTCGGCTTAGGCTTTTTGAGCCTATTGAGATAACCGCATTCTTGGTCGGCAAGCCGGCGGCACCAAGGCATCGACTTGCGGCCGGACCCGGTGCGCCGCCCCTGATCGAGGTTTCACGCGGGGTCGCCGGCTGGCCCGGCCGGGGCCAGCGCACATCAAGGCCGGCCCGGCGCATCCCGGCGGGCTTGCGCCGGTGTCGCGCGCTGTTCGGGTTTGCGCCCCGCCTTCGGTACACTAACGCCCGATTCTCAATCCACCAATCACAACGGAAGGCGCAGATGGGCTACGAAGCACTGACGCCGGGCAAGAACCCGCCCGAAGAAATCAACGTCATCATCGAAATCGTCGAGGGCTCCTCCTCGGTGAAGTATGAAGTGGACAAGGACAGCAACTGCCTGATGGTGGATCGCTTCATGAACGTCGCGATGCACTATCCGGCCAACTACGGCTTCGTGCCGAAGACCCTGTACGACGACGGCGACCCGGTCGACGTGCTGGTGCTCACCCCCGAGCCGATCGTGCCGGGCGCGGTGATCAAGTGCCGCCCGGTGGCCGTGCTGGGCACCGAGGACGAATCGGGCCTGGACGCCAAAATCCTGGCCGTGCCGACCGACAAGATCAGCACCGACTACTACAAGGACGTGCGCGATCTCGGCGACATCGACGACCGCCTGAAGAACAAGATCCAGCACTTCTTCGAACACTACAAGGACGAAGAAAAAGGCAAGTGGGTCAAGATCACCGGCTGGGAAGGCGTCGACAAGGCGAAGGCCGAGATCGAGAAATCCATCGAGGCCTACAACAAGGGCTGATCGCTGGCGCGCCATCCGATGCCCGGCCGAATGGCCGGCATTCGCGCGATGAAAATCCCCTGCCGAGCGCTCGGCGGGGGCTTTTTTCTGGCGACGCGGGCCACGTCGGCATGCCGGCGTGCCGGCCAACGCCCACACGGGCGACGATCACCGGCGGCGCACAATCAACGCTCCAGCAGTCGCGGCCGCAGCTCATGGAGATTGCACGGCCGCGTGCGAATATCGATCTGGTCGGCAATGAGCTTGTCCCAGCCGTCGGCCGCCGCGCCCGACGAACCCGGCAGGCAGAAGATGAACGTGGCCCTGGCCACGCCGGCGATCGCGCGCGATTGGAGCGTGGAGGTGCCGATGGCGTCGTACGACAACATCCGGAACATCTCGCCGAAGCCATCGATACGCCGATCGAACAGTACCTCGATCGCCTGCGGCGTGACATCGCGCCCGGTCAGCCCGGTGCCGCCGGTCGTGATCACCACGTCCGGGGCGTCATCGGCGATCCAGCGTGCGACGATCGCGCGCAATTCGTACACATCGTCCGGGCAGATACGCTTATCGTGCAGGATGTGGCCGGCCGCCTGCAGGCGTTCGACCAGAACGCGGCCGGACTTGTCGGTAGCCTCGGTACGGGTGTCGGATACGGTCAACACCGCAATTCGCAGCGGCGCGAATTCATCGCTCATGGGTCGAGCATTCCATGGCTGGGAAGGTTGAACGCCACGATGCCATAAAACCGGGGCGTTGCCCGCGATGACGTGACGCCCGGTACGCGTTATACTTAAGCCGGTCGGTTCCACCCATATGCCATCGCACGGGCCCCGACCGAAGCCGCGCCGCCGAGCCTTCCGCTTGGCCGCCGAAGATCGACACGGACACTGCACAACAATCCAGGTCGGTCTGCTATTCACACCACCAGGACAATGCATGTCATTCGATTCCCTCGGCTTGTCGCCGCATCTGCTGGCGTCAGTCGCCGACTCGGGCTATAGCACGCCTACCCCGATTCAATCCAAGGCCATTCCGGCCATCATCGACGGCGCCGACGTATTGGGCGCGGCCCAGACCGGCACCGGCAAGACCGCGGCCTTCGTGTTGCCGATCCTCCAGCGCCTCGGCCAGACCCACGAGAAAAAGCCGCGCGTACTCGTGCTCGCCCCCACCCGTGAACTGGCCGCCCAGGTCGCCGAATCGGTGAGCACCTACGGCGCCAACACGCAGCTCAAGCGCACCGTCGTGTTCGGCGGCGTCGGCTATCAGCCGCAGATCACTGCGTTCAAGAAAGGCGTGGACATCATCGTGGCCACACCGGGCCGCCTGCTCGATCATTTGCAGAATGGCCACATCGATCTGTCGAATCTGAACACGCTGGTACTCGACGAAGCCGATCGCATGCTCGACATGGGCTTCATCCACGACATCAAGCGCGTGCTGAAGTATGTGCCGGCCAAGCGCCAGACGCTGTTGTTTTCGGCAACCTTCTCCAACGATATCCGCAAGCTGGCCGGTTCGCTGCTGACCCGGCCGATCGAGATCGATGTCGCCCCGCGCAACTCCACCGCCGAGCGTGTGGCCCAGCGCGTGATCATGGTCGAGAAGCCGCGCAAGCGCGCCGTGCTCAGCCATCTGATCGGTTCCAACAACTGGTCGCAGGTGCTGGTGTTCGCCCGCACCAAGCACGGTGCCAACCGGCTGGTGAAACAGCTGGAAACCGACGGCCTGACCGCCGCCGCCCTGCACGGCAACAAGTCGCAGAACGCGCGCACCAAGGCGCTGGACGGCTTCAAGAACGGCACGGTTCGCGTGCTCGTGGCTACCGATATCGCGGCCCGCGGCATCGATATCGACTCGCTGCCGCATGTAGTGAATTACGAGCTGCCCAACGTGCCCGAGGACTATGTGCACCGCATCGGCCGCACCGGCCGCGCCGGCGCCGAGGGCGAAGCCCTGTCGTTGGTGGGCCCGGAAGAACGCAAGGATCTCAAGAGCATCGAGAAGCTGATCGGCCGTCAGATCGAGCGCTTCCAGCCGGAAGGCATCGACCTGCGCGCACCGCAGGGCAGCACCGATACGGACGAAGACGATCGCCGGCCGGCGCGTCGCCCGGGCAACGGCAAGCCCTCCCGTGGGCGGCCCGGCAATGACAACAAGCCCCGCGCCAATGGCGACCAGGGCGCGCCACGTCAGGGCCAGCCGCATCACGAGCGCGCGCGCCACGAGGACGGCAGCGACAAACCGCGGCGCAGCAGCACCCGCCGGGGCAAGCGTGGCGGTCGCGGCGGCCAGCGCCAGGGCAACGGCGCGCCCAACTGATCGCGGCCCGCCGGCATTGATGCGCTTCGGCCATCGATGCGGCGCCCGCAAGGCGCGTCGGGCTTCGAGCCTGGCGCGCTTTTTTCATGGGCGCCGCGTCAGCCGGTCAGCGTGCTGGTACCGGCGAACAACACATACATGACTGTCATCGCCGTGGCGAAAGATAACGTGAGCGCAAAGAACGGCCCGGTTTCGAGCGCATGCTCGCGATACAGGCACAGCGCGAGATAAACACCGCCACTGATCAGAAACGACATCACCCAGTAGCACAGAGCGTAGGGCGCGCCGGCGACCACCAGCAGCCAGTAGATCGGCAGGGTGACGACCACCAGCAACACGAGACTCGCGATCGCGTAGGCCGCGCCGTAGAACCTGCGATGGGCCGTCATGGCCGCCCCCTGTGAGAACCCCAGGGCTTCAAATTAGCCTGCGCACAGGGCGACCGCAATAGCGCCCGGTCGCCCGGATGATGCGTCGGACCGGGCCCGCAAACCCGCGCGCATGCGCCACCCGGGCCGATGAATCGCCGATTGCGGTCGGTTCAGCCGCGGCGATCCTTTACAATCGCGCCCATGATCGCCTTCAAACACGTCACCCTCCGCCGCGGCCCGCGCAAACTCCTCGAAGATGTCGACCTGAGACTTCAGGCCGGCCAGCGCGTGGGCATCGTCGGTGCCAATGGCACCGGCAAATCCAGCCTGCTCGCCATGATGCTCGGCGAACTCGCGCCCGACGCCGGCGAGATCGATATTCCCGCCAGCGTCGAGATTGCCACCGTGCGCCAGCATGCGCCGGCCGGCGCCCAGCCGGCGATCGAGTTCGTGCTCGACGGCGATGTCGAATTGCGCGCGGTGGAGTCGCGTCTGGCCGAGGCCGAGGCCACCGGCGACGGCAACGCCATGGCCGAGCTGCACGGGCGCCTGGCCGAGATCGACGGCTATGCCGCCCGTGCCCGGGCCGCGCGGTTGCTGCACGGCCTGGGCTTCGCGCCGTCGACGCACGACGCCCCGCTCGACGATTTCTCCGGCGGCTGGCGCATGCGCCTGAATCTGGCCGCAGCACTCATGCGTCGCTGCGACCTGCTGCTGCTCGACGAGCCGACCAACCACCTCGACATGGATGCGGTGTTCTGGCTGCAGGAATATCTCGGCGCCCACCCCGCCACGCTGGTCGTGATCTCGCATGACCGCGATTTCCTCGATGCGCTGGCCACCCATACGCTGCATCTGGAACACGGCAAGGCGGTCCTCTACACCGGCAACTATTCCCGCTTCGAGATGATGCGCGCCGAAGCCAAGGCCCAGCAGCAGGCCGCCTTCGAAAACCAGCAGAAGAAGCTCAACCAGTTGCAGGGCTTCGTCGACCGCTTTCGGGCCCAGGCCACCAAGGCCCGGCAGGCACAGTCCAAGCTCAAGCAGATGGAGCGCATGGAGAAAGTCGAGGCGGCACACTGGGATACGCCGTTCTCGTTCCAATTCCTCAAGCCCGACCGCCTGCCCGACACCCTGCTGCGCGTGGACGACGCCGATGTCGGCTATGGCGATGAACCGCTGGTGGCCGACATCAAGCTGCGGCTCATCCCCGGCGACCGGCTGGCCATTCTCGGGCGTAACGGCGCCGGCAAATCCACCGTCATGAAACTGTTGGCGGGCGAACTCGCGCCCATGGGCGGCGACGTGCAGTACGACAAGTATCTCAATGTGGGCTATTTCGCCCAACACCAGCTCGAAGTGCTGGACGATTCGGCCAGTGCCGCCCAGCACCTGCAGCGCCAGGACCCGAAGGCCTCCGAACAGCATATCCGCGATTTCCTGGGCGGTTTCGATTTTCGCGGCGACAAGGCGCTGGAGCCGATCGGCCCGTTCTCCGGCGGCGAGAAGGCCCGACTGGCGCTGGCGCTGGTCGTGCATACCCAACCCAACCTGCTGCTGCTCGACGAGCCCACCAACCATCTCGATCTGGACATGCGTCATGCGCTCGAGACCGCCCTGGCCGGCTTCACCGGCGCGGTGGTGATGATCGCGCATGACCGCCACCTGATCGACGCCACCTGCGACCAGCTCTGGCGCGTCGCCGACGGCTCACTGGAACCGTTCGACGGCGACCTGGACGACTACGCAAAATGGATCTCGCGCCAGGCATCGGCGCGCGAAGGCAGCGATACGAAAAAGACCACCGCCGCCGGCGCCACGGGCGCGGCCAACCGGCGCAGCTCGGCCGAACAGCGGGCGAAGGAAAAACCCTTGCGCAACGCGCTGAAGAAGGCCGAGAACGAAATGGAGCGGCTGGCCAAGCAGATCGATAACGTCGAAGCCGAGCTCTCCAGGCCGAGCGTGTACGAAAACCCGACCGAGTCCGCACGGCTGTCGCAGGAACAGGCCCGGCTGCGCAAGCAGCTCAATACCGCGGAGGCGAACTGGATGGAACACGCCGAAGCGCTGGATGCATTGCAAGCCGAAACGAGCGCTGCCTGATGGCCGAGCCGACCTTCTTCTGGCACGACTACGAAACCTTCGGCGCCGACCCCAGGCGCGACAAGCCGGCCCAGTTCGCCGGCATTCGCACGGACCTGGATTTCAACATCATCGGCGACCCGCTGGTGCTGTATTGCCAGCCGTCGGCTGACATGCTCGGCCACCCCGAGGCCACGCTGATCACCGGCATCACGCCGCAGTACGCGGCCGAACACGGCGTGCCCGAGCCCGAGTTCATCGAAACCATCGTCGCCGAAATGGCGCGACCGGGCACCTGCAGCGTCGGCTACAACAGCCTGGCGTTCGACGACGAAGTCACCCGCCATACCCTGTGGCGCAATTTCTTCGACCCGTATGCCCGCGAGTGGCAGAACGGCTGTTCCCGGTGGGACATCATCAACATGGTGCGGCTGACCTATGCGCTGCGCCCGGACGGCATCGAGTGGCCGAAGCGCGAGGATGGCGCCCCGAGCTTCAGGCTCGACCAGCTCGCCCCGGCCAACAACCTGGTCCAGGAGCGCGCGCACGATGCGCTGTCGGACGTATACGCCACCATCGGCCTGGCCAGGCTGATCCGCGACAAGCAGCCGCGGCTGTACGACTACGTCCTCAACCACCGCGACAAGACCAGCGCCCGCCAATTGCTGGACATGGACACGCGCAAGCCGGCGCTGCACGTCTCGTCCAAATTCCCGGCCGAGAACGGCTGCCTGTCGCCGGTGATGCCGATCGCGGCCCACCCATCGAACAAGAACTGCCTCATCGTCTACGACCTGCGGGCGGACCCGGCGCCGCTGCTGGAACTGGCCCCCGACGAAATCCACGAGCGCATCTTCACCCCCAGCGCGGATCTGCCGGAAGACACGCCGAGAGTCGCGCTCAAGGGCGTGCATCTGAACAAATGCCCGGTGCTGGCGCCGTTCGAGATGATGCGCGAGAGCGAAGCCGCCCGGCTGAATCTCGACATCAACCAGTGCCGGCGCCACTGGAAGGCGATCCACGACCGGCTGACCGAGGTCGAGGCCAAGGCCACGGCGGTGTTCGATGCCCGCGTGTTCGATGCCGAGTCCGATGCCGAGGCTGCCCTGTACGACGGCTTCGTCTCCAACGACGACCGCAAGCGGGCCGACGCGGTACGCGCCACCGCCCCCGCCGAACTGGCCGACGGGGCCATCGTGTTCGCCGACAACCGGCTCAACGAACTGCTGTTCCGCTACCGCGCCCGCCACTTCCCGGATTCGCTGACCGGCGCCGAACGCGACGACTGGCGCAACTGGGTCGCCAAGCGGCTGGAGTTCGCGCCCGACGGCGGCCTGACACTGGACGAATACGACGACGTCGTCGCCGCGCTCATGGAACGCGTCCAGGGCGATCCGGCCCGGCTGCAACTGCTGCTGGATCTGAAAGCCTGGGCCGACAAGCTGCGCGGCATGCTCTGACACCCCACCCCGGGGCCCGCATGGCCCGTGAATCGGTGTATGGTGGCCAACGCCCCGCCGGCACCCGTCGGCAGCGCGACTTCATTTGAGCCGATATCCCTGCATGACCTCCAGCACGCCGAGCACCCCCCAGTTCGACCAGACGCTGATGGCGCTGGGCCAGGCCCGCCAGGCCGACCCGAATGCTTCCAATGCCCAGGCGCTGGCCGCCGCCGGCATGGTGCTGGCCGAGGAAGGCGGCCCCGCCGCCCTCTATCATCGCGTCAAACGCTTTGAATCGGCGGGCGTATTTCGCGGCACCGACTGGGACCACCCGGCCATTCTGCAGCCCGATATCGCCAAGCTTTCGCTACGCACCGGCGATGCGCAGACCACCGTCATCGAAGCACTCAGCCAGCTGCGCCTGCTGGCCGTCGCGCGCGGCGACTATGCGCACCCGCGCATCACCGCCGAGCACGCGCGCCAGTTCATCACCCAGGTCATGGCGCTCAACCTCGACCTGCTCTCCGGCCAGCTGCGGGAGGCCGACCGCGAACGGCCGTTTTCCCTCGGGCCGATGGTGGCCGCGCTGTACCAGTTCCAGGTCGAGGCGATGGGCTACGAGAGCATCCTCGACAGCCTGGTGGCGGAAGTCTGGCGTATTCTCGAACAACGCCCGATCGACGTCGACGACGTGCGCGAAATGGTCATCCAGATCGCCGAATGCCTGTTCGACCCCAAGCTGGATACCGACAACACCGCCGCCCAGCAGCTCGTGAACTGCCTGTTCGCGCCCACGCCCGGCTGCGCCGAAGACCCCGGCGTGGATGTCTACCGCATGCGCCTGCCGACCTTCACCGACGACGAGCTGCGCGCCGAAGCCCAGGGGTTTGCCCAGGCCATGCACGACACCGGGCTGGTCTCGGTGTACAACGCCGTGTTCCTGCGCCACCTGCGGACCCCCGAAATCGGCGGCGAGCACCTGATCCCGGTCACGCTCGGGCTGGGCCGTACCGGTACCGATGCCTACCAGTGCCATACCGCGCTGGTGCACGAAATCATCGACGACATCATCTTCGTCGAGACCGCCCAGTCGGTCTATGGCCTCGCCCAGTTGCTCGAGCGCGGCACCCTGTTCAACGGCCCGGTCGCCGCCGGCCTGTCGCGCCAATTGCGCCTGCCCCTGTCGGCCGAGACGGAGGCCACGCTCAGCACCGCCTTCGGCGCGCGCCGCGCGCCGCGCGTATGGCTCATGGCCGGCGTGCTCAACCTGCTCGGCCAGCCGCTCGGCGTCGGCCAGGGCAACAACCCGACCTGCCAATCGGTGATCGGCCTGTCGATGTGGGCCGACAACGATCCGGACTACCTGCTCCAGCTCATCGCCTGGGCCGCGCGCGACGACGAAGTGTTGCTGCGCTTCGAGGGCGACATCGTTTCCTCCAAGGGCCTGGCGGCCGGGCTGGCCAAACAGCGCCCGCTGGACGTGGACCCGGTGTCAATGATTCTGGTGCCGCATCTGGACCGCATCTATATCGAAATGGGCCGGCTCTGCGGCGAGCGCGACGACGACCTGCACCGCTGGATTCATCCCGAGTTCTACGGCTGGTGGGTCGGCAACGGCTTTCGCGTCGTCGCCAACGCCGGCACCGATCAGATCCAGGACCACGCCGCCTTCATCCGCGATTTCTACGCCAGCTACCACCCGGCCTATAACGGCGGTGTGCCGGTGATCCACCCGCAGCCGGCCGGCATCGCCGCCACCGACAGCGCCGCCCGCTACATCGGCCGCCACGCCATCGCCATCCGCCGCGTCGCGCTCGACCCGGACGGCGAAATGCGCGTCTACTTCTTCAACCCCAACAACGACAGCGGCCAGGACTGGGGCCAGGGGATCTGCACCGACACCCACGGCCACGGCGAACGCCATGGCGAGGCCAGCCTGCCCTTCCACCAGTTCGCCTCGCGCCTGTTCGTGTTCCACTACGACCCGCTCGAACAGGGCAACCGCGAGGGCGTGCCCGCCGAGGCCATCGACACCGTCCTGGCACTGGCCAACGACAGCTGGACCGTCGCCTTCAAGCCGTAGCGCGAATTCACGCGGGCCGGGTACCCCATCCCGCCCGCTTTATGCGTAGCATGGGGGCGGATCCCACAACACCCTGCCTATGCTCCCCACCCTCACCGACATCGAAGCCCGCATCATCGGCTGCCTGATGGAGAAATCCGTCACCACGCCCGACCAGATGCCGCTCACCCTCAACGCGCTCACCAACGCGGCCAACCAGAAGTCGGCCCGCGAACCGGTCATGTCGCTGACCAAGATCGAAGTGCAACGCGCCGCCCGCGCCCTGGCCGCGCGCAGCCTCGTTCAGATCGACGAAAACTTCAAAAGTGGTATCGAGAAATACAAACAGCGGATGTGCGGCGCCGGCCAGTTCACCGACATCAAGCTCACTAAAGCCCAGTTCGCAGTCCTCACCCTGCTGCTACTGCGCGGGCCGCAGACGCCCGGCGAAATCCGTTCCCGGGCCGGCCGCCTCCACGACTTCGCAACCAATGAAGATGTCGCCGCAGCCGCTCGCGAACTGGTTGATGACGACGACCTCGACAACTCGCTGCTCGTCGAGCTACCGCGCATGAAAGGCCGCAAGGAGGCCGAGTTCATGCATCAGCTCTGTGGCGCCGTGGATATGGAGGCTTATGCCGGGATGGCGGCCGAAGGACCGGGGCGGTCGGCCGATAAGGAGCGGATTGCGGAATTGGAGAAACGGGTTGCGGAGTTGGAGGCGGAGAATGCGGAGTTGTGGGAGCAGCTTGATGCACAGAGCAAGGCCTGAGCCTGGAAGCGAGTAGTCGCGATGAACACGTTAACGGACGCCGGAGTCGGCGCGAGATCGACAGAAACCTAAATCAGGTATCTACAAACGTTACCGAATTGCGGTTTGTCGCCAAGAACAGGATTAATTTTGCATGACGAAGCATGAAGTACTTGCCGCTACGAACTTTGGGCAACGTGTTGCAGAGGAGGAAGTTGCCGCCCTCTCAGGCTATTTCGTCGAGACGGATAACTGGCGCCGTCTTTTTTCTGGCGAGATTGACGTCGTATATGGCCCTAAAGGTTCGGGGAAAAGTGCCCTCTATGCTCTCCTTCTAGCTCGGTCAGATGAACTCTTCGATAGAAACGTATTATTGATCGCAGGGGAAAAGCCGCGGGGAACGCCAGCGTTCCGTGATCTTGTTGCAGACCCGCCGGCGACAGAAGCAGAATTCACTAGCTTGTGGAAACTTTATTTTCTATCGCTTCTTTCAGCGACCTTCGATGAGTACGGCATTGAAAATAGTGAGGCTACGCAATTAAAAGAGCGGCTAGCAGATGATGGCTTGGTGAAGGGTCAAAGGTCACTGCAGTCGCTAGTACATACTGTTTTAGATTACGTTAAACGGCTTCTACGCCCCCAAGCGATTGAAGGCGGCGTAAATGTCGATCCTGCAACGCAACTCCCTATCGGTTTTACGGGAAAAATAATATTCGGTGAGCCATCTCTCGCGGCGCGAGAGTGCGGAGTTGAATCAGTGGACTCGCTACTTGAGTTGGCGAACTCAGCTCTAAGAAGATACGCAAAATACAATGTATGGATAGTTCTCGATCGCTTAGATGTCGCCTTCGCCGAGAGTCTTGAACTTGAACAAAATGCTTTGAGGGCTTTATTCCGCGTCTACTTGGACCTCTTGGACTACGATCAAATCGGCACTAAGATTTTTCTACGTACCGACATTTGGAAGCGCATTACCGAGGGCGGGTTTCGCGAGGCGAGTCACATTACTCGACACGTCACTATTAATTGGGACAGAAGTTCGCTCCTAAATTTGGTCATCAGACGCGCACTATTTAATCGAGCAATAGCGGAGTATTACGATATCGATGCGGTCGAAGTGTTGGCATCAACAAGATCTCAAGAAAACTTCTTCTTGAGACTATGTCCAGACCAAGTGGACGTAGGCTCTAATAAGCCGACAACCCTCGATTGGATGCTGGGACGAACTCGTGACGGAATTCAAACCAACGCACCGCGAGAATTGATTCATCTTTTAAGTTCTCTTCGTACGCAGCAAATGCGTCGCTTCGAGCTGGGCGAGCCTGACCCGGATGGAGAGTCTCTCTTCGCGCGCGCAGCGTTCAAGCAAGCTTTGCCTGAAGTGTCCGAAGTGAGGCTTACTCAAACCCTATATGCTGAGCATCCGGAACTTCGCGACTATATTGAGGCACTGCGAGGACAGAAAACATCCCAGCGACTAGCGACGCTATTGCCAATATGGAATTTGCAAGAGGAAGCTACGCGACATGTGGCTGAGCAGCTCGCTGAAGTCGGTTTATTCGAACCGCGAGGAACTCGCGACGCGCCAGAATATTGGGTGCCTTTCCTTTACAGAGATGCGCTGGACCTTGTTCAAGGAGCGGCCGAATAAGTCTTTGGCGTCTCCAAGAAAGTATGGAGGAAGCACGAGGGAGGGCTTCGGGGTCAGATACCCTCTTGGATTTCACGCTCCTCTCCTTCGGGGTCAGGTCTTGCGTTTTGCCTCTCTCCGCCACCACTGCGCGCGACCGTATCGACTGTCCTGCGAAGCCCTGTCCCGGCAATGCCTGGCGCGTATCGAAACCCGCGAACCCGGAGTCCAGGCCTGGACGCACTTCGCCCCGAATACCGTCAGATCGACGAAAACTTCAAAAGCGGTATCGAGAAATACAAACAGCGGATGTGCGGCACGGGCCAGCTCACCGACATCAAGCTCACCAAAGCCCAGTTCGATCCTCACCCTGCTGCTGCTGAGTGGGCCGCAAACGCCCGGTGAAATTCGCTCCCGGGCCGGGCGGCTTTACGAGGTCGCCGCTCGGGAACGGGTTGATGAGGACGACCTCGACAACTCGCGGCTCGTCGAACTGGCACGCATGAAAGGCCGCAAGGAGGCCGAGTTCATGCACCAGCTTTGTGGCGCAGTCGATCGGGACGCCTCTGCCGAAACAGCCGCCGCAAGCTCGGGCGCTCGGCGACGACCGCATTGGCCGGCATCCCGGACCCGAGGCGCCGCGAGTACGGGTCGGGAACCTACACGCGGCGCGCTAACGCTGAATTGCGGCACGCGGGCTCAGGCCGCTAGCGTGCCTGGGGCGTCGTCAGTTTCAGCGGCGATCGGGGGCGTCGCTGGTTTTCGCCGCTGGTTGTCGCCGCCATCATGATGGTCGCTTTCGAGCTTGAATGCGCCAATGGACTCGGCGAGCCGACTGGCTTCGGTCTGCAGTTGACCCGCGGCCACGCGGCTGTCGGCTATAGAACGGTCCGACTGGCTCAGGGCGTCCTGTAACTCGAGAATGGCGGCGTTGAGCGTTTCGATGCCGATATGCTGTTGCTGGCTGGTTGTATTGAGGCCGTCCATACGTTCAGCCACTTGGGCGAATGTGGTCACGATTTGGTGCATCTGGTTTTCCGTATGCATTTGGGGTCAGGTCTTGCCTTTTGCCTCTCTACGCCACCACTGCGCGCGACCGTATCGACTGTCCTGCGAAGCCCTGGCCCGGCAATGCCTGGCGCGTATCGAAGCCTGCGAGCCCGAGATCCGGGCCTGGACGCACTGCGAACCGAATACCATCAGATCGACGAGAACCTCAAAAGCGGTATCGAGAAATACAAACGGCGGATGTGCGGCACGGGCCGGCTCACCGACATCAAGCTCACCAAAGCCCAGTTCGATCCTCACCCTGCTGCTGCTGAGTGGGCCGCAAACGCCCGGTGAAATCCGCTCCCGGGCCGGCCGGTTTTCCGAGGTCGCCGCTCGGGAACTGGTCGATGAGGACAACCTCGACAACTCGCTGCTCGTCGAACTGCCGCGCATGAAAGGCCGCAAGGACGCCGAGTTCATGCACCAGCTTTGCGGCGCAGTCGATCTGGACGCCTATGCCGAAACAGCCGCCGCAAGCTCGGGAGGCTTTGCCGATAAGGAGCGGATTGCGGAGCTGGAGCGACGAGTGGCGGAGTTAGAGGCGGAAAATGCGGATTTGCGTGACCAACCAGACGCACGAGGCAACACCTGACCCTGAGCATCCGGGACCTTGTTTAAGCATCTTGCCTAGCGAACGGCAATGTCGTACTCTTTTCTGTACACTAAAACGTACCGAGGTAATGCCGTGTCAAGGGTTCGAGTGGATGAAGATATCCGTCCCCTGTCCGAGTTCCGGGCCGGGGTGGCCACGTTTGTAAAGCAGCTCCATGAAACCCGCCGCCCTATGGTACTCACGCAGAGAGGTCGTGGTGTTGCCGTACTGCTGGATGTGCATGAGTACGAGAAGATGCAGGAGCGTCTTGAAATACTGGAAGAGGTCTATAAGGCCGAAGAGCAGATCGCTTCCGGGGGAGGTATTACGCATGAAGACGCGAAGGCTCGGGTTATGAGCGGCCTCACCCGGTGACAATTGTTTGGTCCCCGCTTTCGCTGGAGCGTATCGAGGATATAGCTCGCTATATTGCGGAGGACGCCCCCGATGCGGCGGCACGCTGGGTGGATGATTTATTTGCCAAGGTAGAGCGATTAGCTGATTTCCCCAAAAGTGGGCGTATCGTTCCCGAGGTGGGGTCGCCTCGTATCAGGGAGCTGATATTGGGTGCGTATCGAGTGATTTACAGCGCCCGGGATCAGGTCGATATTCTGACTGTACGTCGCGGCAGCCAATTACTGCGCATGTCGGAGCTCGGTGATGACGAGACATAACCCATAGCGGCACAACAATCGACTTTCCGCCGTTTCGAACCTTTGGAGCCATGTCTTGTGGCGTGCATGGCTACCGAATGGATTAGCCTTTAATCACATCAGCATCCTGATTCCCGACTCCAACCCAGCGGTCTGCCCACCCCTTTTTAACCTTCAGGCCAGATCTTGAATTGAAATATTTGCACAACACAAGACTGCCCCGGTAATTGCTGCAAAACATAGCGCGCTGATCTGTGGGATGCCCGTCGTGGATGTGCCTGCAACAGCGGCGATCGATTCGGACTCGGCTCAAGCCATGTGCGCAGCACTGGAATATCACCCGGCGTTCTCCCGGGCTAAGATCGGCATGGAACATGAGCAGGCTTGGCATGGCTGATGGTTTCGACAACCGCAAGCCATCCCTCGGCCTCGTGATGCCCGACCTCTCCCCGCCATATTGCGCTTGGACGTCTCAGTCCACCGACAGCCAAGAGTAAGCCCGATGACCAGCAACACCGGACCGGTTCTCTCCGCCACCACGGCCCGCGACCACATCGCGAGCGGCGCGCTGTCCTGCGAAGCCCTGGCCCGGCAATGCCTGGCGCGTATCGAAGCCCGCGAATCCGGGATCCGGGCCTGGACGAACTGCGATCCACAAGCCGTGCTGGACGCCGCCCGGCAGCTCGACCGTGTGCCGGTGCAGGGGGCGTTGCACGGGCTGCCCGTGGGCATCAAGGACATATTCGATACCCACGACATGCCCACCGCCTACGGTTCGCCGATCTATACCGGGCGCACGCCGGCCGCGGACGCCGCGGCGGTCGCTCTGATCCGACAGGCCGGCGGGCTCGTCATGGGCAAGACGGTGACCACCGAGTTCGCTTTCTTCAATCCCGGCAAGACCCGCAACCCACACGACTGCCAACGCACACCGGGGGGATCGTCCAGCGGCTCGGCGGCCGCGGTCGCTGCCGGTCAGGTACCGCTGGCCATCGGCACCCAGACGGCGGGCTCGGTCATTCGGCCGGCGTCGTTCTGCGGTATCGTCGGCTACAAGCCGTCTTACGGCTGGATCAGCCCGGCCGGCCTCAAGCCCGCGGCCTGGTCGCTGGACACCGTGGGCGTTTTCGCCGCCGATGTCCCCGGTGCCGCGCTACTTGGCAGCGTGCTCAGTGGCCGCGATCTGAGAATCGATACCGCATCCGGCACGCTGCCGCGCTTTGGCTTTTGCCGTACCCCGCAATGGCACGCAGCCCGTTCGGCCACGCGCACGGCCTGCGATACGGCGATCAACCGTGTAACCGCGGCCGGCGGCGATGTCGAGACCGTGACCCTGCCGGCTATCTTCGACGACCTGCTTGCGGCCCAGGAAACGATCATGGCCTTCGAAGCCGCGCGCTGCCTGGCGTTCGAGCACGACCGGCACCGCCGCCAACTCAGTGACCGGCTGGCCGCGCTGCTCGATCACGGGGCGACGATCGCCGCCGGCCACTACGAGGCCGCGCGCCGTCTCGCCGCGCAGTGTCGCGCTGCGTTTGCGGATTGCCTGGCCGAGGTGGATGTGTTGCTTACGCCCAGTGCGCCCGGCGAGGCGCCGCTGGCGACCTCGGGCACCGGCGATCCGGTTTTCAATCGGATCTGGACGCTGCTCGGCGTGCCCTGCGTCAACGTGCCCGGCCTGACCGGCCCGAATAACCTGCCGGTCGGCATTCAGCTGATCGGATCGCGCGACGGGGATGCCGCGCTTTTACGGGCCGCCCAATGGCTGGCGCAGGCGTTCGAAAGCGCCCCCGCCGATCCCGACCGAAAAGTCCGGTAAGGCAAGTTCACGCCATGATGGGCAACGCATGGGGCTGCTGGGAGTCGGGACCAAGGCGTGTTGCTGCCTCACACAGCACCGCGCCCGGCGCTACGACTTCCGTCTATAAGTAAAAACGCAACCCTATGAATCCTCATTACTCTTAGGCTTAAGATAAGACCATTAACGAAGTCTCTGTTGATCCCCGGTCTCGGCTGCACCGACAGTAGCTCAGTGGGTGACGCGAAAATAAATCAACAAAACCCTCTTGTTGCAAAGGCACCGGATGCGCGCGGATGACTTCGGTCACCGGCGCATACGGCCGTGACAAGAGCGTAAGCCAGATAACGCGTGACGCCATGGGGCCGCTCGCCGATCCGCGGATCGGCATATCGTCGCCGTCTATTGAATCCAGGTTGCAACGGACGCCGGCAGGGCGCGACGTCAAAGGCTGTACGGCACCCCGGGTGCCGCCTATCGGAGGAATCGAAAATCATGTCAACTCGTAGATCGAACGGGTTCGGACCGGCCACGAGCCGCCGCGCCTTCATGAAGACCGGATTGGGCGCGGCGGGCGCGCTGATGTTGCCCGGCGCACTGCTCAATACCGCCTGGGCCAAGGACTACCCCAGCCTCGGGACCTTCCCGGCCGGGGCGAGCGGCGACAGTGTCTTCGTCGGCCTGAGCGTGCCGTTGACCGGCGCCTATTCCACCGCCGGCCAGGATGAGAAGAAGGGCTACGAGCTGGCCTTCGAGCACATCAACAACGGCACCGGCATGGCCGCGATGATGGATTCGCTCAAGGGCAGCCAGGGCGTGCTCGGCAAGCACGTGGAGTACGGCATCGGCGACTCGGAGACCAAGCCCAACAGTGCTGTCCAGGTGCAGACGCGTTTCATCCACGAAAAGAAAGCGATCATGATCAGCGGCTGCTCGAGCAGTGCGGTGGCGATCGCGCTTGAGAAACTCGCCCAGCGCGAGAAAGTGGTCAACATGGTCGGGGCCAGCGGCTCCAACGACACCACCGGCAAGGACTGCCAGCGTTACGGCTTCCGCTCGCAGCCCTCGGCCTATATGGCCGGCAAGGCGCTGGCACCGGTCGTGGCCAAGGAAATCGGCACCAACGTCAAGGCCGCTTACCTCGTGCCCGATTACACCTACGGCCACACCGTGTTCGACTCCACCCGCGAGTTCACCGAGAAACAGGGCTGGAAGACGGTATCGAAAGTGCTGGTGCCGGTGGGGGCCTCCGACTACAGCTCCTACCTGCTCAACATCGCCAACAGCGGCGCCGATGTGTTCGTGAACGTGTGCTTCGGCAACGACTCGGTGGCCTCCAGCAAGCAGGCCCAGCAGTTCGGCATCCTCGACAAGATGAAGATGGTGGTGCCCAACATCTCGCCCTTCCAGGCTTCCGAGCTCGGCCCCGACATCATGGCCGGCGTCTACGGCACGCTCGATTTCTGGTGGACGATGGCCGATCGCAACGACTACGCGAAGACCTTCGTCGATTCGTTCGAGAAGAAATACGGTTCCAAGCCGCGGTGGACGGCCCACATCGCCTATCTGCAGTCGATGATCTGGGCCGATGCGGTCACCCGTGCCGGTACCTTCTATCCGCCCGAGGTGATCAAGACCCTGGAAAGCGGCAAGCACATCCAGAGCACGCTGGGCGAGGTCTACTACCGCGCCGAGGACCACCAGATGGTGCGTGAAGTGCCGGTGGTCGTCGGCAAGAGCAAGAGCCAGATGAAGAGCAAGGAGGACTACTTCGAGATCGTCGGCGTCACGCCGGGCAAGGATGTCATGCCGCCGCCCGGCACCTTTGCCTGCAAGCTCGGTTCCTATACCTAGACCCGTGCCGCCGGCGGTGCCGGTGCGGCGGTCGATCGCCGTGCCGGCGCCGCACTCTTGCCGAATACCGGATCATCCCGATTCACGGGCTCTGATCCGGCGCTTTGATGGGCTTGTCCCGCGGGTTCAACAGGACTTGTCATGCCGAATCTCTCGCTGTTGCTGTCGCAGCTGTTCAACGGGCTGGCGCTGGGCACGCTGCTGGCGCTGATCAGTACCGGTCTTACCATTATTCTCGGCACGCTGGGCGTGCTGAATTTCGCGCACGGCGCCCTGTTCATGGTGGGCGCCTATGTCGGCTATGCGGTGATGCAGACCACGCATTCCTTCGTGCTGGCCGTCACCTGCGGTGCGTTGTTCGTGCTCGTGCTCGGCGTAATCATCGAGCGCGGCCTGATCCGGCTTTACTACGATCGCCCGCCGGAAGACCAGATCCTGATGACCTTCGGCCTGGGCATCGTGATCGTCGAAGTCGTGCGTCTGATGTTCGGCGGCATCAGCCGCCGCATGGCGGTGCCGGACTGGGGCAACGGCATCTTCAACATGGGCTTCATGATCTACCCCAAATATCGCTTGATCGTGATGGTGATCGTCGCGGTCACGCTGCTGATCCTCTACCTGGTGTTGTATCGCACGCGGCTGGGGCTGGTCGTGCGGGCCGGTATCGAGGACCAGCGCATGGTCGGCATGCTCGGCCTCAACGTGCAGCGCACCTTCATGGTGGTCTTCGGCCTGGGCGCGATGGCGGCCGGCTATGCGGGGGCCATCGACGCGCCGATCGTGTCGGTCACGCCCGATATGGGCGAGCAGGTGCTGGTGGAATCGTTCGTCGTGGTCGTGATCGGTGGGCTCGGCTCCTTTCCCGGCGCCATCCTAGGCGGGCTGATCGCCGGCGAGATCATCAGCCTCACCTCCATGTTCAATCCGGCCTACTCGCAGGTCATGCTCTACGCGGCCATGGCGCTGGTCCTGGTACTGCGGCCCCAGGGGCTGTTCGGTCAGGAGGGGCGGGAATGAGCATGCTATTGCCGCGACGCGGCGCCGGGGGCGGCGGCTGGCGGGTGGAGTTGACGGTGGCCGCCGGTCTGATCATCGCGCCCTTCATCCTGCCCTGGATCGGGCTCAACGCCGATACCATGGCGCGCATCATGATCTGGGGGCTGTTCGGTCTCGGCTTCGACCTGCTGTTCGGCTACACCGGCCTGCTGTCCTTCGGCCAGGCCGCCTTCTTCGGGACGGGCGGCTTCATCAGTGCGTATCTGCTGGTCAACGGGCTGGTACCCAATGTCTACGCCGCGCTGCTGATCGGCACGTTGCTGGCCGCGGTCTACGGGGCGGTGATCGGGGTGTTCGCACTGCGCCGGATCGGCATCTATTTCGCCATGATCACGCTGGCCTTCGGCGAGATGTCGTTCTTTCTGGAAAACTCGCCACTGTCGGCCTTCACCGGCGGCGAGAACGGCCTGCCCGGCGTGCCGGCGCCGGTCCTGCATCTCGGCGTGGCCACGATCGTCGTGAAGTCCGGCGAGTGGAGCATGTACGGCTTCATGGCTGCACTGTTCCTGGTCGGATTCGTGCTCGCCCGGCGCATCGTCAAATCGCCGTTCGGCGCGGTGCTCATGGCCATCCGCGAAAACACGCCGCGCGCCATCGCCTGCGGCCACAGCGTGCAGAAGTACAAGCTCACGATATTCATCGTGGCGGCGGCCTATGGCGGCTTCGCCGGCGGCCTGCTCGGCATCCTGCAGGCCTACATGCCACCCGACGCCTTCGCCCTGCAAACCTCCGGCCAGTTGGTGATGCAGACGGTAATCGGCGGCAGCGGCACGCTTATCGGCCCGCTGCTGGGGGCCACGATCTGGCTGTACCTGCGCGAGGTACTGCAGCATATTCCCGAGATCGGTGCCCTCTGGAAGCTGATCCTGGGCGCGGTTTTCGTGATCCTCGTGACCCTGTTCCGTCGCGGCATCTGCGGCGAGATCCTGCGCTACATGCAGCCGCGCCCGACCGGCGGCCCGGTCGAGCCCGCCTCCGGTAGCGAATCGCCACCCAGACCGCGATCCGCAGATCAGGCAGGCGCACAACCGGTATCAGCCCAACCGAGGACGACCGACGATGCACCGGTCGTGCTCGAAACACGCGGCCTGAGCAAGCACTTCGGCGGCGTGCATGCGGTCACCACCGTGGACTTCACGGTGCGGGCCGGCGAGGTGCGCGCCCTGATCGGCCCCAACGGGGCCGGCAAGAGCACGTTCTTCAAAATGCTCACCGGCGAACACATCCCCACCGCGGGCGACATCTTCTTCCGCGGCGAACGAATCACCAAGCACGGCCCCGCGGCGGTCTCACAGCTCGGCATGAGCAAGAGCTATCAGATCAATCAGCTGTTCGTGAACCTGACCGTGCGCCAGAATCTGACCATTCCGGTGCTCGCGCGCCGGCGCGGCGCATTCCGCCTCGACATGCTGCGGCGGCTGGAACGCTGGGATGAGATCAACACCAAGGTCGACTCGCTCATGGCCCTGATGGGCCTGTCCGAACGCGCCGACCAACCCACCAGCGTACTGGCCTACGGCGAAAAACGCAGGCTCGAGATCGGCCTGGCGCTGGCCATGGAGCCCGAGGTGCTGCTACTGGACGAGCCACTGGCCGGCATGAGCCCGTCGGAACGCGCCGATACGGTGGCATTGCTGCAGCGGCTCCGGGTCGGTCGCACGCTGATCGTGGTGGAACACGATATGGATGCGATCTTCGAACTGGCCGAGCACATCACCGTGTTCTACGAAGGCGAGAAACTGGCCGAAGGCACGCCCGAGCACATCAAGGGCCACCCGAAAGTCCAGGAAGCCTACCTCGGAGGGATGGAAGAAAATGAGCTTGCTTGAGGTCGACCGCATCGACAGTTTCTATGGCGACTCGCATATCCTGTTCGGCCTCGACCTGCACGTGGAGCGCAACGAAGTCGTGGCCCTGCTCGGTCGCAACGGTGCGGGCAAGACCACCACGCTCAATTCGCTGATGGGTGTAGTCCGGCCCCGGTCCGGCACCGTCACCTTCGACGGCGAACCCATCCAGGGCCGCCCGCCCTACCAGATCGCGCGGGCGGGCATGCAACTGGTACCGGAGGAACGGCGCATCATTGGCGCGCTGACCGTCCACGAGAACCTCAAGCTGGCGGCACTGACCGCGACCGACGCCTGGTCCTTCGACCGTATCTACGACACCTTCCCGCGGCTGGCGGAGCGGCGCCGCAGCGGCGGCCAGGACCTGTCCGGCGGCGAGCAGCAGATGCTGGCGATCGCACGGGCACTGATCCGCAATCCCAAGCTGATTCTGCTGGATGAGCCGTTCGAAGGCCTCGCGCCCTTGATCGTGAAAGATCTGGTCCGGATTTGCGGCGAGCTGGCCGCGGCCGGCCAGACCTTCGTCGTGGTCGAGCAGAACGTGGCGGCCGCACTGTCCCTGGCCACTCGCTGCTATGTCATCAATAACGGCCACAAGGTCTACGAGGGCACGCCCGGCGAATTACGCGCCGACAAGGACGTCATGAGCCGTTATCTCGGGGTCTGAGGCCCGGAGCTGGGCGGCGAGCCGCCATTTCGACGCCAGACGGGCTTCGTGGGCGGTAACCGCGACCAGGCTTGCAACCGTCCCGGGCGGGGCGGGGCGGGCAACCGGCCTGTTGGGCGGAAAGCCGAATTTGGCGAA
The DNA here is from genome assembly GCF_052044155.1 of Salinisphaera sp. SWV1. NCBI lineage: Bacteria > Pseudomonadati > Pseudomonadota > Gammaproteobacteria > Salinisphaerales > Salinisphaeraceae > Salinisphaera > Salinisphaera sp. SWV1. Next base: position 25,649 of record NZ_JBQDYE010000019.1, on the reverse strand, counting down.
TAGATCACTAAACTGACGGTTTTCGGATCACTCGTGCGGTGATACCGCATAATACATATTGCCGCAGCGGGACCAGCGTAATAACCGTGGCCGTCATTGCCCCACAAGACAAGACTGTCGCCGACACGGCGCCGCAGCAACCGGGCCGCCTGGCGCCCGATAAAGACCACTTCCCAGCGCGCCCGAGGGAGCCTCACCACTGGGCGGCAAGGGGGAAACCCCAGCGCTGACCGGCAGGAAAAGGACGGCATCCGCACACCCGATATGGCGCATACGACTAACGGATTAATCGTCCCGAAAAGGCCCGAAAAAAGGCCGCTTGACGGCCGCCCATACCAAATCCCTTTGTCATTTTTTCATAATCGCATGACCGCGACTTGACACTTTTGCTCGCCCCGCCTTATACCACTTGGCAAGTTGGATATGACGGCTTTCGCGAGACACATAGCCTTGCGGCAGCGCGGCCGATCAAATCGTGCCTCGGCGTACGGACTGAAGCAGGGAGATACGTTCCAGTCCGCCACGCCCGGCACGGCCTGCCATGGCAGGATATCCAGCAATCGGGTTCGGGCCGATGGGGCCCGTGTAATCAGCATGCTCAGGGGGTTCTAAACCAATGCGTTCCATCAACAAATACCTGCTGCCGTCGGCAGTTTCGCTCGTTACCGCCATGGGCGTCGCCGCCCCGGCCGCACAGGCTTTCGATTTCAAGGTATCCGGTCAGGTCGACCGTGCCGTGACCGCCGTGGACAACGGCAAGAACACCGACGTCGGCTTCGTCGACAATACCGGCTCCAACACCCGGTTCCGCTTCACCGGCGACCAGATGATGAGCAATGGCATGAAGGTCGGTTTCGACTACGAAGTCGGGCTCGGCAACAACTCCAGCGGCGGCTGGGATATCAAGAATGCGGGTAACGAGCAGAACAACTTCTACGATAACCGCGAGGCCAATATCTACGTGGAAGGCAACTTCGGTCGCTTCACGCTGGGCAAGGTGGATGGCGCGGCCAATGCCGGTTCCGAAGTCGACTATTCCGGCCTGACCTACCTGGGTGGTGGCGTCGATTTCGCGGATTATGCGGGTGGCGTTGCATTCACAGGCAAAAACGGTAAGTACGTCGTTGACTCTAGTGGCAAACCGGCAACAGTCGGTCGCGTTTTCAACGAGTTCGATGCCCTGTCGCGCCAGAACGCGATTCGCTATGACTCGCCCACATTCAGCGGCGTGACGTTGTCCGCCAGCGTCGACAGCGGCCATGCCTACGAACTAGCCGGTCGCTATGCGAAGGACTTCGCGCGCGGGGGCAAATTTGGCTTGGCCGCCGTTTATGTCGACTCCCAGGATCATGGCCAGAAAATCAATTACGCCACCAGCACCTACATTAACGGGGATCGCTTCAAGGAAATGGGTGGGTCAGCGTCGCTGCTGCTGCCTTCGGGTATTGTGTTCACCGTCTCCGGCAAGCATCGCGACTACGTGAACTCCGGGCACAACAGCGCCAACAACTACTTCGCCGGCATCGGCTACGTGAAGGGCAACAACCATTTCCAGGTCAACTATGACCGTACGGATGGCGCCTACATGGATGGCAGCAAGGGCAACCAGTACGGCCTGGCCTACCGTCGTGACTGGACCAAGAGCATCCAGCTGTATGCCTCCTACCATCTGTACACGGCCAGCGGCCTGGGCACGAGCGTCAAGGACATCAACCAGATCTATACCGGTGTCCGCCTGAAGTTCATGTAGTCTGAGCCGACTATTCGGTGTATTGGGGAGTTGCTGTGAAGCATTACGGATGGGGCACCCTGGCGGTGGCCGCGATCATCGCAACCGCTGGCTGTGCCAACGGTCTGCATGGGCATATGCAGAGCTATGATCAGCTGCCGGGCTCCGGCGACCACATGGCCCAAGGGCCCGGGCTGATTCATTTGCGCAAGACAGACCAGAACTATCAGGGCGGCATGCGTATTTTCTCGGACAAGCCGGGGCAAGGCGCCTTGATCAATCCGAGCGCCAATCAGCAGTCCACGGACACGGCGGCCAATCAGAGCCAGGCGGCGTCGCCATCGACGCCACCTGGCTCGAGCCCGGAGCAACAACAGGAATATCGTCAGTTCGAGAAGTATCAGAAGTTCCAGAACTTCCAGCACATGTCGAAGGATTCACCGCAATACCGGAAATTCCGCGAATGGCTGCAATGGAAGCAGTATCAGCAGTGGCAAAACAGTGCCCATCAGTAGCTGAACGATTGAGTACCTGAACCTTGAAAGGCTTTCTCCGGAAAGCCTTTTTTTATTCGCTGCGACCCTGGGACAGCAAAGGCCGTCCTACCGGCCCGCTCCCGGTATAGCCGCGCAAGCCGGCATTCCGAAACGGCGCACAAACAGCCTCTTTCGCCCTGCGGCGACAAGCGCCTCTCCCCTATCGAGGTTGCGGCGCCCGCGCCGATGGGCCTGACTGGCCGCGCCAACGGTGGTAAGCAATGACCGCCCAGCAAGCAGCACGATGCACCCGAACGCCGGCAAGGCCGCCCGGCTTGAGCATCAACAACGCCCCTCCGCTGCTACCGGTGCATGCGGGTCAGCAGATAGCTCTGGGGGAGACCCGATCAGGGCGGTCAGGATCACCCGGGCCGCGTTGTACCCACTGCCGACGTTGATCAACAACCGCTGGGAATTGCAGAAGAACAGGAACGGCAGGATAGCGCCCCTGGACGCCGGTCGCGATCGGATCCGCGCGGGATCGCCGCCGCCGCATAAGCGGCCAACCCCACCGGCGGTATATCGTCGGCGAGGGTGGTGGTCGCAGTGATCGCTATGGCGATCGTCGCCACGTCGCGGGGGGCGAGTCCCGGGCCCGGAACACTTCCTTGCCCACACGCCCGAGGCGACCGCGAGCGACGACCTCAGCACCACCTACCCGATCACCGCCCTCGTTGCTCGATGGCGCCGCGCACAAGGTGCGCGGCTCGCTGTTGGCACCCGGGCCGACCTCACAGCCGGCCCGTTTGCGGCGCGGCTTCACCGAATTCCTCGTCGCCGCGATCCGCCATCGCATTGTCCCGAGGCGCCCCGCCCCTGGCCGCGGATGCGGCGGTATCCGCATCGGCCGCATCGTCGAGTGACATGCGGACCTTGAAGCTGCTCACCGTTTCCGCCAGTAGCGACGCTTCCCGCTTCAGCGACTCGGATGCCGCTGCGGACTCCTCCACCAGCGCCGCGTTTTCCTGCGTCATCTGGTCCAGTTGCGTGACGGCCTGATTGACCTGGGAAATGCCGGTTTTCTGTTCGTCGGCTGCGGAGGTGACTTCGTTGATCAGATGATTGACACGCTGGACCTGTTCCACGATGTCTTTCATCTTGTCGCCGGCCTGCTGGACCAGGGCTTCGCCGCTGGCTGTTTTCTCGGCCGACGTATCGATCAGCGTCTTGATCTCCTTCGCAGCCTCGGTGCTGTGATTGGCCAGGCGCCGGACTTCCTCGGCCACCACCGCGAAACCCCGTCCGTGCTCGCCGGCGCGTGCCGCCTCGACCGAGGCATTGAGTGCCAACAGGTTGGTCTGAAAGGCAATCGAATCGATCACATCGATGATCCTGACCACTTCCTGGGAAGACGCGCTGATGTCGCGCATTGTGCCCACGACATCGGTCATCAGGCCATTGCCGCTTTCAGCCGCCGTTACCGCACTATCGGCCAGGCTCGCGGCATGACGCGAGGATTCAGCCGAATTGGCCACCGTACTGGTGAGCTCCTCCATGGCGGCGGCCGACTCTTCCAGGTTGGCCGCCGTGTTTTCGGTACGTCGAGAAAGATCCATGCTGCCGGCGGAAATCTCGACCGAGGCCAGTTTGACGTTCTCACTGCTATGGCGAACGTCGACCATGACCCGCTCGATCTTGTCGACAAAGGAATTGAACTGGGTGGCAACGGCCGCCAGTTCATTGCGCCCGGATACCGGCAGGCGCTGCGTCAGGTCGCCATCGCCGGTGGCGATATCCCGCATACGTCCCGCGAGCTGGCCCAACGGCCGCGCGATACCGCGCCCGACCCACCAGATGAACACCAGACCCAATCCCGCGACCAGCGCGCTGATGAGGGCCATACCCACAATGTCGTGCGTGCGTTGCTGCGTCAGATCACCGTGCATGGCATTGAGATCCGCCATCACCGCCGAGACGGGCAATTGCAGCACCAGCGTCCAGATGGTGCCGGTATTACCGACCCGGATGGGGTGATAAAGCTCGATCATCCCGGCCTTGTGATCCGTCATGCGTATCGCTTTATCGCTGTGCCGGGCCTGCTTGAGGCGCGTCATGCTGGCGTCGCCCAGCACCTGGCTGGCCGGTTTGCCGAGCTTGGAGGCATCCCCGGTATAGGCGACCAGCCGCCCCAGGGGCGCGACCAGCGCCATGCGGCCGGCGCCGTTGTAGAGCGCCTTGTTGGCCTGCGAAAGCAACGACTGGATGAAATTGACGGCCAGGTCCGTCCCGGCCACCCCCTTGAAAACACCGTCGACCATGATCGGGACGTTGAACGATGTTACCAGTTTGTTCTTGCCGCCATAGTTGTAGATGGCCGGATCAATGATGCAGATCTTGTGGGTTTCCCGGGGGCACAGATAGTACTCACCCTTGCGCACGCCGGACGGCAGCATCTTCTGGCTTTCCATGCCATTCTGGATACCGAGCGCCAGCACCTTGACGTCACCATTTTTGGTCCGGTACCACCACGGCCGGAAGCGCCCGCCCCCGTCATAGCCCTTGCCGTCCTGTTGCGGCGGAACATAGGCGGTATCCGCACCGAAGGCATTCGGCTGCCAGCCGATAAACGCGTCGAGCAGAAACGGGTTCTTGACCACCGCCTGCCTGGTCAATGCCGACATCTCGTCGCGGCCGATGCCGAGCGCCGGCTTCTTGTCCGCCCCGGCCCCCATCAACTCATTGGCGTGGGCCAGGGACTTGGCCACATCCAGCGCCTGCTCCAACTTGCCGTTGATCTTCTCGGCCTGGGCATCGGCCAGCGACGTCAGGCGCTTGTCTATACCCGCTTTCAGCAACGACGAAGTCCGCGCCTGGACCATCCGCTCCGTCCGCGTCGTCGAAAAATAGTTATAAATCAAAAGCACAGCGACCACGCCCAGAATACAGGCGCCGGCAGCCAGGACAACGAAGTGCTTGATTGACTTGAAATGCTTCATCGTGAGCGCGAACTCGGCTGACCCACATCCGTGCGCATACGCCGGTTCAATACAGAAAGGCGTGGGCAACGGACTGCGGTAAGTTGCAGGGGACGGAAAGTAACGGCGCGTCAGCGGAAAGCTTGAGCCTATGGCCGCGATAGCGAAGCCGGCCTGCGCGAAGGAGAGCACGCGGCCGGAGCGGCTTGTGTTTCTGTCGCGGCGGTTGCCGTTTCACGCCGCGCCGCGTGACGGCCGGAAAGCAGGTCAGCCAGGCGGGCCGGTCTATTCCGCGGGCCGGCCCTGCAGACCGGCGCCCGGGCTATCGATGACGGGCCGCAATCCGAAGGGCCGACTCATGACTCTGGCCGCCTGGGCACGGCCGAGGCAGCGTTCCGTGTTTCAGCGGCGAGGGCCGGCCGGCTGGGGGGGCGCGTCCTATGCGGGCTGTCCGGCCCCCGCCCGCCCCGCTCGACGCTGCCCGCGGCATGGTGGCGATATCCGGGGATCCGCCTTGCCCGGCCCCTCGGCAAGCGGGCAACCGAGGATGGAACAGGCGGCTGTTTGTGCGCGCCGCGCCGCGGTATCACCCGGGGCGCGGCGTCGGGCGGCTGCACCGGCCAATCAATGAACCGACACCAATCCGCGCCACCGTCAGCCGGTCTTGTGGTCGCGATACACAATAATCGCCGCCTGCCGCGGGTCGCAGACGTAGGCATGATCGTGATCGTCGGTGGCCACGCAGTGCGCATGCCTGGCCGTGGGCACGGTCGCGACTTTCTGCAATTGGTCGTGCGCGGCAAGCTTGAGCACGCTGAGGGTGGCGCTGCTCGCACCGGGCGCGTACAGGTGTTGCAAGTGCGGGTTCCACGCGATCAGGTCGACACCGGCCCCCACCGCGGCGTGACTGACCTCCTTGCCGTTTTGCGCCGTATCCAGCGCCACGACCTTACCCTCGTGACAGCCGACGAAAAGCAGGTTCCGCGCCGGGGCCAGGGCCAGTCCCTGGTCACGTTGGCAGCTGTTCGGCCAGGAGGCCACGACCTGCAACGAGCGCAGGCTGATTTTCAGCGTGGTAGCGGGCCGCTGGTTGGCATAGACCGCATGATGGGCCGGGTCCACGGCGAGCAACTCGGGCGAACCTTTCGGCAGCGAGATCGCACCCAGCAGTCGCAGCGACGGATGCGCCCCGGCGGTGGCCTTGAACCGCTGGATTTCATGCGTTTCCGGCTCGGTGACCCACACCTGATCGAGCGGCTTCACGTAGCGGATGATATCCGGGCCCGAGGCCAGCCTGGCGCGCGCCACGACCTGCCCCCCATGCGGATTCACGGCAACAATCGCTTCGTCCTTGTGATCGCTGGCAAACACCAGCCCGTCGCCGGAATCGGCCGAGGTCGTGCCGGCATCGTCGTGATCGGCGCCCTGGCCCGACGGCACGATGTGTCGCCATTCACTCAGCGTCTGGCGCGCCGGGTTGATCAGCGCCAACGCGCCGCTTTGCGCCGCGGGAACCAGTACGCGATGCAGCGACGGCGCGTAGGTCATGTCGTCGAAATCCAGGCCGCTGCCTTGATGCGGCAGCTGGATCCGATGGGTGGCCGCCGCCATGGCACTGCCGGCACCGGCCATCAAGATCATGCCAAACAGAACGACGGCCGCGGCAAGGGGAACGGAGCGGCGATAAAACATGCGGAATACCGAACGATAAAGATTGTCGTTTGCAGTCTAGCGGCCCCGCGCGACCCGGGGAAACGAAAAATGTACGCCTTGTTTTCAATGCCCTCCGGCAGGCGCGCGGACCCCGGATACCCGCAGCCCGCCCGGCCGGCCACCCGGCCGGCTGGCTTGCCACGCCTGTCCCCCGTCCCGGAGCCCGGCTGCCGTCCCGTGCCGGCCAGCCAATGCGAAACAAGCTATCGGCACATGCCGGCGCACGGCGTGGCAGCGGCGGCGATGAAACCGGCGACCGGCCGCTTGGCTACCATCAGCGGTGGCTAGTGATGCCGTATACCGCCTCGGCGAAAAAAAAAGTACGTCGGATACCTAAATCGAGGTGCGCGTCGGCCGAAATATAGGCGCCAGACGCGCCGATTCCCGGCGGGCTGTGCAGACCATCCGACCCGGAGCTTCGTCCGAAAATCATGCGCCATAACACGCCAGTAACCCAGAACGAGTATGTGCTCGGCCCCGATCAGTATCTGATTTCGCAGACCGATCTTGACAGCTACATCGTCTTCGCCAACCCGGCCTTTATCGAGGTCAGCGGGTTCGACTGGGAAGAGCTTGTCGGCGAGCCGCATAATGTCATCCGCCATCCCGACATGCCGCCGGAAGCGTTCGCTGATTTCTGGGCCACCATACGCGCTGGCGAAACCTGGACCGGCATCGTCAAGAACCGGCGCAAGAACGGCGACTTCTATTGGGTTCACGCCACCGTGATACCGGTCATGCAGAACGGCCGGGCCGTGGGCTATGCATCGGTTCGGCGTGGCGCAACGAACGAGGAAAAAGCCACCGCAACCCGGGTGTATGCTCGGCTGCGCGCTGGCGAGAAGCCGAAAGCCCACCTCGACCAGGGCGTCATTATCGAGCACAGCTTGCGCGCCCGCGTCGCGCGGCTGCGCAATATCACCCTCGGCTGGCGTCTCGGCCTGTTGCTGCTGGCGACATGGCTTGGTCTGGGCGCTACCGCGGCGGCGGGTGCGCTCGGACTGCATGAACTGACCACTTCCATCGCGCCCATGGCCCCGGACCACGGCCCGGGGTCGGGCGTGTTCGGCACGCACGCGCTCACCATTCAGATCGCCCTGGCGGCGATATCCGGACTGGTGTTGACCGGCTGGATCGTACAGCTCGGCCTCAGCATCCGCCGGCCGTTGCGTTCGGCGCTCACGCTGAGCCGTCAGATCGCCGCCGGCAATCTGGTCGCCGCGAGCGAAGCGCACCGCGACGACGAGATCGGCGCCCTGGTGGCTTCGCTCAACGTCATGCGCGCCGGCCTGACGCATGTCGTCACCGACGTCAAACACGGTATCGGCATCGTGGCGCCGGCCACCACCGAGATCGCCGCCGGCAACAACGACCTGGCGCGACGAACCGAGGAACAAGCCGCCTCACTGGAACAGACGGCGGCCAGCATGGAGCAAATCACGGCGACCGTGAGCCAGGGCGCAGACAGCGCCCGGCAGGCTTCCGAACTGGCGCGCACGGCCTCTGACACAGCCGAGCGCGGGGGCGAGGAGATCGGGCGCATGGTGCATACCATGCAGTCGATCCACGAGTCGTCAACCGAGATCAGCGCCATTGTCGGCATGATCGACAACATCGCCTTTCAGACCAATATGCTGGCGTTGAACGCGGCCGTCGAAGCGGCGCGCGCGGGCGAACACGGCCGGGGCTTTGCCGTGGTGGCCAGCGAGGTGCGCGCTCTCGCCGGGCGCACCGCCGAATCGGCGCAGCAGATCAAAACCCTGATCGAGGCATCCAGCAGCCGGGTGGAAGCCGGCAATACGCTGGTGAGCAACAGCCGCGAAACCATGGATCAGATCGTGTCCGCCATTCGCGAGGTGAGCGGGCTGATGGAACAGGTCTCAATGGCCGCCGATGAACAGAAATCCGGCATCGAGCAGGTCAGTCAGGCGGTCACCCGGATGGACGAAATGACACAGCAGAATGCCGCACTGGTGGAGCAATCCGCTGCGGCGGCACAGTCGGTCAGTGTCCAGGCTGGCGAACTCGGCAAGAGCGTGTCGATCTTCCGTGTCGACGACCGGCCCATGACGGCGGCGCGCCCGCCCAGAACCCACAGTCTGCCACGGGCCAGTAATCGCCCTCCGAGCCCCGCGCGCCCTGAGCACGCGCCGACACAGCGCGCCGCGGCCGAGGCCGCCTGACAACGCAGCGCATCCGGGCACCTCGGCACAGTCGTATCATGGCGATAGGGCACACCAATGGGTCCACCGATGACGATAAGAGTCCGCCACGGGGTCTGGCTGGGAATGCTGGGGTTGCTGGCGTTGTCGGGATGCGCGCTGATGCAAAGCGCCGCCACGGGCACGGCCCCCCTCCATTCAGCCGGGCAATTGCAGCTGCCTGGCGGCCCCCATGGGCACAACATCGCGATTGCGTATCGGACGCCGGGCGGCTACGACGAATATCACCGCCGCCGGCGGCAAGGCGCGATCACCGAAGCCATGTACCTGGAGGCCAATGGCATCCAGACCGCGCTCGATTTTTCCGTGTATCGGCTGCATGCACTGACCGCCAAGCAATGGCGATTCAACCGCGACCCGGCACAATTGACCTGGCACAGCAAACATCTGGTACCCGTCGGCAACGGCGCTGTCCATGCCAAGGCGATCCTGGCCCGATTCACACGCTCGGCGCCCGCGCCGGCGTCTGCGGCCCTGCGCCAGTGTGTCGCCTTCGTGCGCGCCTGGGACATCCCGCCCGACGACCCAAGGCGACGACCGAGCCGGGCTTACTTCGGCTATCATTGCGCGCCCGCCGGGCAGCCCCTGTCTCGCGCCGCGGCGCGGCGATACGTAATGCATATCCACACGGCCGCGCAAAAGCTCGCGCCGGTCCGATTCGGCGACCATGTGCCCGATGAACCCGACGCGGTCGCCAAGGCACACGGCAACCACAGCCATTATGGCGCGCCCGGGTTTCCGCTACGGCGCGTGGTCGATTATGTCGATAGCGATCATAAAATGAATTGACGCGAAACTTGATCCCGTACGACACGCAGCGTGCTGGATAAGCAGGGGCATTCTGTCCGCCAATGCACGCGAATGCGCGCAAACAAGAACGCAGACCAAGGCATTGCTGCTTCAGGTGCGCGAGCAATCGCGTCATCGAGCCTTTGCCTGAACTCTGGACGTTCAAGACGCGGGGAAACCCGAATGCCGGGCGCATGCTGCCCGGCGTGGCGGGGCCGTATTGTCGGGCGTAATTGCCATTTCGGCGCGCATCAGTCCCGGCGTTCCGGCGACGGCTCCAGTAGGCGCTGTTGACGCGCCTGCGGGGCAACCGGCTGGCTCTGGGTACGGTCCCGCCCCTCGCGCTTGGCCTGGTACATCCGCGCATCGGCCTCGGCGAAGATTTCCTCGAAGCTGTGCCCGGCCAGCGAAAAACTCGCCACACCAAGACTCATGGTCACCGCGACCGCATGATCGCGTGCCGCCACCGGCGGTTCTGCAACGGTTTGACGCAACCGTTCGGCCTGCTGGACCGCGTCGGCATGATCGAGATCGAACAGCAGAATGGCCATCTCCTCGCCGCCGACGCGGCCCACGATATCGACCTCGCGACACTGGTGGAGCAACCGCATCGCCACCGCTTCCAGCACGATGTCGCCGATATCGTGGCCATAGCGGTCGTTGATGCTTTTGAAATGGTCCAGGTCGACGAGCACCATCGAGACGCGGGTGGGCGCCCCGGGTTCGCCACGCCGGGCGGCCCGTCGGGCCTGATCGAACAGTTCTCGGAATCGCGCGCGGCTGACCAGATGGGTGAGACTGTCGAGATCGGCACGCTGACGCAACTGATGATCGGCGCGCGTGATCTCGGTCTCGTGCGCCAGCGAGATCGCGAACAGCGCCGCGGCACACAGCAGCACGTCGCTCATCTCGGCCCATTCGACGACCGTGGGCGCGAAGCCGAAACGCAGGAGCATGAGCGCGGCCGCCAGCGCGAGAAAAACCAGCCCGACAATGGACCCGTCTCGGCGCCCGAGCAGGCGGTGCGAGACCAGCGGGATCACCAGCGCCCAAACGAATACCGACACATTCGCCGCCGTGGCCAGCGCAAAAACGAGCACGGACAAAAACGGAACCAGATAGGCCCAGGTCGCAGACCGAAGCGACAGCCCACGCCCGAGCAAACCATAGATCACGCCCGCGTAGATCATCATGCCGACCTCGGCCAACGCCAGCGCCCGCCGGTCCTGAAGCAGGTTGATCGGCACGAACACCAGGCCGAACAACATCGGAAGTATCAACACCACACGCAGAACCGCGGCGCGGCGCGTATCGTCTCCACTGGATAGATGACGTAAAGACATGGCGATCTAGTGTCCTATCTCGCGAGTAACCTTACACCGCGCGCGCCCGTCACCGCGTCCGGCGGTGTTGCGAAACCAGGCCGTATGATCCGATACGACCGGGTTTCGCGCCTGGCCGGCCACGCCGAAGGCCCACGCTCGTTTGATAAGAAACTTACGCGACAGAACACTGGTATGGATTGCATCTCAAACATCGGTGCCAAAAATATTTTTTGGCACGGATTCAGGCCTATACCAAGGGCATCATGGATTGCGATGCAATCCATTTGGTCCAGCGCTCGGACGATACAGCGGACGACGTGCCGGGCACACCGGGTCGAAACAAAACATACGTCGGCGCACGCGCGGCCCGCCTTCCGTACTGGCCAGCTGCCAACGCGACCATCGGCGATAAGTCGCGGGCCCCGAGAGGACACGCCCGCCCCGGGGCGCGCGGCATGGCATTAAACGCGAACGAACCGGTTTTGGACGCGGCGCCCGGTGTAGCCGTCATCCCGCGCGAGCCATGGTCCACGCGCCCCACTGCACACGGACGATATCGACGGTATAGATCGACAGCGCCAGCCAGATACAGGCAAAGGTCGTGATATCGGCCGTCGTCAACGGCTCATGGAACAGCACGACACCGGTCAAAAAATGCAGGGTCGGCGTGATGTACTGAATGATGCCGATGGTCGCCAGCGGCAGACGCCGGGCCCCGGCGGCGAACAGGGTGAAAGGCACGATCGTGAGGACACCGGCGCCGAAAAGCAGCGCATCGGTACGCATGCCGTCGACACCGAACGCGGCCCCGCCGTGGGCGTACAGCCAGCCCAGCCACACCAGCGCAAGCGGCGATAACAGCAGCGTCTCGACCAGCAGGCCGGTGACGCTGTCGACGGACAGCCGCTTGCGAATCAGGCCATAGAAGCCGAAACAGCCGGCCAGGATCAACCCGATCCAGGGCACCTGTCCATAGGCGACGACCGAAAACACGACCCCCGCCGCGGCCACTGCCACCGCGACCCACTGCAGTCGGCGCAGGCGCTCGCCAAGGACCGCGAAGCCCAATGCCACATTCAGCAATGGATTGATGTAATAACCGAGACTCGCCTCGATCACGTGATCGTTGACCACGGCCCAGATGAACGTGCCCCAGTTGGTGGCCACCAGCGCCGCGCTCAACACCAGCATGGACAGCAGTCGACGATCGGCGAACACGGCCAACACCCGGTCCGTGCGGCGCAACAGCACGACCGCGATCCCGAGCAGGGCCGCCGTCCACAGAATGCGATGCGCCAGGATCTCCCACGGCGAAACCGATGGATCGATCAAATGAAAATACAGCGGCAGGACGCCCCAGGTCAGAAAGGCGCCGAGAGCCGCCCCCAGGCCCAGGGTGGGTTGCGAAAAAGGCGATGGCGACGGGCGTGGCGTCACGGGGCGCTCCTGGCAGTACCGCCGGCCGGGGATCCTCGGTTCACGACGGGCGTTGCAGTGTGCCACGACCGGCGCGCAGGTGCCGCCGCAATCGCCCGGCGGCACCGCGCCGCCCGTGTTCGTCCGGGTCGACGACGATAGGTCGCAACAATCGAAGACCAGTAATTATTAGACGATGCTTTCACCGGCCACACCATGGCTCGCAACCATAACTTCATGGCTTGAAAATAGAGATTAAAACCATTCAATAACAACGGGTTGATAACAGGCGCATCCTTTTTTATCGCAGCAATTGTATTGCGCACCATTTGGACTGGTTCTGGAACTTACTTCAAGTCCCGGCCGTATTCGTTTATCAACGCATGGAAACCGAGGGCGTTCGCGTTGCAACGACGGCGTGTTGCGTTGGCGAACGTAGCGGCATCAATCGACACGCATACGACACCCGAGCCGCGTCGGTGCCAACACGCCGGGGCATTTCTATGGATTCATCCACGCTCGAAACGCGACGACTGGCCGCGCTGGATCGCCTGCAATTGATGGATACGCCGCCCGAGGAACGCTTCGAGCGGCTCACCCGAATCGCCCGGCGCTCCTATCACACCGGCATCGCGCTGTTCACGCTGATGGACGCCGACCGCCAGTGGTTCAAGTCCCATCCCGGCGTCAGCGAATCCGAGGTGGCGCGTTCGGCCTCTTTTTGCAATCAGGCGCTGCGTGACAGGCAGGCCATCGTCGTGCCCGATGCCCGCCTCGATCCGGCGTTGGCCGGCCACCCCTGGGTGACCGGCGCGCCCGGCATCCGCTTCTACGCGGGCGTCGCGGTACACGCACCCGGCGGCTTCAAGGTCGGGACATTGTGTGTGATCGATACCGCACCGCGCCGTCTTGATGAGGTGGAACTGGACGTGCTTTACAGCCTGGGCGCGATCATCGAGGAGGAACTCGCGCGTCACCGGCCCACGCCCACGGCAAGCGGGCGATACATGCAGCAGTCCGACCTCACCGCGGCGATCCAGCGCGCCCAGCACGCATTTCTGGCCGGCGTGGACGAGCGCAGCGCCTACGCCGTGGTGCTCGATGACCTGATCACGCTGACCGGCAGCCGGTTCGGTTTCATCGGCGAGATGCGGCACGACGCGGCGGGCAATCCGTATCTCAAGGTGCAGGCCATTCACAACCTCGACTGGACGCCGGACACCCAGGCGCTCTACCAGCGTGTGCGTGAGCACGGCATCCGCTTCGAACGCCTGGACAACCTGGTCGGCGCCCCCATGACCAGCGGCAAGGTCGTCATCTCGCAAGACCTCGACGCCGAACCGCTGAGCATCGGACTGCCCGCGGAGCACCCGCCGATGTCGACCTACATCGGCATTCCGGTGTTCTCGGGCGAGCGCCAGATCGGGCTCGTGGGCCTGGCCAACCGCGACATCGACTACGAACTGGGGCTGGCCCAGGAACTCGAGCCCCTGCTGCAGACGGTCGGCAACCTGATCGAGCGTGACCAGCTGTATCGCGAAAAACGCGAACAGGAGAAAAACCTGGCGCGCGCCACCCACTATGACGCCCTCACCGGCCTGCCCAATCGCTATCGCCTGAGCGAGTTATTCGGTTGCGCGCTGGTCGCGGCTGCGCGGCGCAATACACGGCTGACGGTCGGCCTGCTCGACCTGGACGATTTCAAGACGATCAACGACACCCATGGCCGTGCCGCCGGCGACATAGTGCTCTGCGCCGTGGCGGAACGGCTCCGCCGTAGCGTACGCAAACCGAATCTGGTCGGGCGGCTGGGTGGCGACGAATTCGTGGTCATCCTGCGGGACGTCGAAGACGAGCGCGCCTACGCTCATCTGCTGGCCACGATCCACGAGCCGATCCGATATCGCCGAACCACGCTGCAGATCAGCGCCAGCATGGGCTTGACGGTCTATCCGGACGACGATGCGAGCGTCGATCTGCTGCTGCGTCATGCCGACCAGGCGATGTGCGCCGCCAAGGAACTGGGCAAGAATCGTTATGAGCATTTCGATCTGGCGCGTTATTTTTCGCGCCAGGAACGCGGACGTGTGCTCGACCGCATCGCCGAGGCGCTGCGCGAGTCGCAGTTCGAATTGCACTATCAGCCCAAGATCGACCTCATCGGCCGGCGCGTGGCCGGTTTCGAGGCCCTGCTGCGGTGGAATCACCCTACCGACGGACTGATCGCGCCGGGTTCGTTCCTCAACCATCTCGAATATACCGATTTCGCCGGGGCGGTCGGGCGCTTCGTGATCGAGCGCGCGATCACCCAGTTGCAGCGGCTCGACGACGAAGCGCTCGATTTCACCATCAGCGTGAACCTCAGCCCGTCCCATTTCCTGAGCCCGGGCTTCTGCAGCGACCTCTGGCACGCACTGCAGGACTGCCCGGTCCGATTGCGTGGGCGCCTGATCCTCGAACTGCTGGAAACCACGGCGCTGGACGACTCCAATCGTGTGATCGAAACGCTGCAGGCCTGTCGCGAGCTCGGCGTGCAGGTCTCGCTGGACGATTTCGGCACCGGCTATTCGTCGCTCGATTACTTCCGCCGCCTGCCGGCCCACGAGATCAAGATCGACCGCTCCTTCGTCCAGGACATGCGCGACAATGGCGACGACGAAATGATCGTCGACGCCATCATCAGTCTGGCCCAGAGCTTCAAGCGGCGGACCGTGGCCGAGGGCATCGAGAATATCGCCACCCACAATCGCCTGATCGAGATGGGCTGCGAGTACGGCCAGGGCTTTCTCTACAGTCGCCCCCTGCCCGCCGGCGCGGCGCTGGAGTGGGCACGCGGCTTTCGCTGGGCAGACATCGTCTGATCGCTCGCCGAAGACGGGTGTCGCATGCGGCGCCAACCGCCGGGGTGTGGCTTATGCCGTCGCTCCGGAACCGGGCACCGCGGGTCGGCGACGCGGTCAACCGGGTGTCTGGCCCGTCACGGCGACGGCCCGGGCCGCTCGGCCTGCCACCCCGTCGACTATGGTGCCCGTTGCTTTTGCGCTACGTTGTGGCCTTGTCCCATCTGCGAATGCTCCATGACACTGCTTCCCGAAGTACAGGCCGTGGTCGACAAGCTCAACGGCGCCGAGATTTCATTCACCGATCTGACCGTGCCCGAGGCGCGCCAGCTCTACGTGGATACGCTGGCGCGATCCGGCGGCGAGCCCGTAGCCATGGGCGCGGTCGAGGATCATCGGATACCCGGTCCGGCCGGCGATGTCGCCATCCGCCGCTACCGGCCCGAGGGGCTCGGCACCGCCGCCGCTCCGACCGTGATCTATTATCACGGCGGCGGCTGGGTGCTGGGCGATCTCGACTCGCATGACCGCATCTGCCGGCAGATCGCCCGGCGCTGCGGCTGCCAACTGATCGCGGTGGACTACCGCCTGGCACCCGAGCACCCATTGCCGGCTTCGAGCGCGGATGCCATCGCGGCCTTTGCATGGCTGACCACCCACGCGGCCGAGTTCGACATCGACCCGAAGCGCCTGGCCGTGGCCGGCGACAGCGCCGGCGGACACCTGTCGGCCGTGGTCGCGCTGGCGGCGCGCGATCACGGCTGGCCGCTGGCCTTCCAGGCCCTGATCTATCCGGCGACCGACCTGCGCGGTGTCACCCGGCACTATCCCTCGCGCTTGCGCAACAGCCACATCCCGCCGCTGACGGCGGAACTCATGGCATGGTTCGGCCGCCATACCACCGATCAAGCCACCGACACCGGCGACTGGCGCGTGTCACCGTTACTGGCCGGCTCGCTGGCCGGTGTCGCCCCGGCGCTGGTGCTGACCGTTGGCGCCGACGTGCTCATGGACGAGGGCGCGCTCTACGCGACGCGTCTGCGCGATGATGCCGTGGCCTGCGATCACGCTCATTTCCCCGGCGTGATTCACGGCTCGATCGAAATGTATGCCTGGCTGTCGGTCACCACCGCCATGCTCGATCGCGTGGCCGACGCCCTGCGCGGCGCGCTGGCGCCCGGCTGACGCTCAGCCGCGTCGTTCCAGCGGCGCGGTGAATGCGGCGCTGGCTTGCTGTTCCGGCCGGCCGAAGTAAAAGCCCTGCAGATGCGAGCAGCCGTCGCTGCGCAGCCGGGTGGCCTGATCGATATGCTCGACCCCCTCGGCCGTGATCTGGATCCGCAGACTGTGACCGAGCGTGGTGATCGCCTTCACGATCGCCTGCGCCTCGGCATCGTGGCAGATCTCCTTGACGAAGCTCTTGTCGATCTTGATGCGATCGAAGGTGAACGAGCGCAGATAGTGCAACGACGAATAGCCGGTGCCGAAATCATCGAGCACGATCTTCACGCCCAGCGCCTTGAGCGCTTCCAGCAGGCGGATGTTGTTACGCGAGGCATCGAGCAGGATCGACTCGGTGATTTCCAGTTCCAGGCGATGCGGGGCCAGCCCGGAGTTCGACAGCGCATCGCGCACGTGATCGACCAGCGCGTGATCGTCGAACTGCACCGTCGACAGGTTGACCGCAATCGTTGCCTCGCCGCGCCAGTCCGCCGCCTCGGCACAGGCCTGCATGAGCACGCGCGCACCGATGGCCCGGATCAGGCCGGTCTCCTCCGCGACCGGTATGAATTCCAGCGGCGGCACCACGCCGCGCTCGGGATGATGCCAGCGCAGCAGGGCTTCCATGCCCGACACGGTCAGACTGTCCGAGTCCATGATCGGCTGGTAGTACAGCACGAATTCGTCGGCGTCGTAGGCCCGACGCATGTCGGTCTCGATCTCCAGTCGTTGGCGCGCGGCGCGGTGCAGCTCGGGATGAAAGACCGAACAGGTGCCCTTGCCCCCGCGCTTGGCGTCGTAGAGCGCGAGATCGGCGCAACGCAGCAATTCCTCGGTGTTGTCGACATCGGCGCTGGAAAGCACCAACCCGATGCTCACGCCGGACTGCACGATATGCTCGCCCACCAGGAGCGGCTCGTGCATGTCGGCGATCAGACGCCGGGCGACCGCCTCCAGCTCGCCCGCATTGCTGCAGTGGGGCAACACCACGCAGAATTCGTCGCCGCCAATGCGCGCCAGCATGGCCGTGTCATCCAGCGCGGCCCGTAGCCGGCAGGCCACCTGGATCAACAGCTGATCGCCGACGGGGTGACCGAGCACATCATTGATGTTCTTGAAGTTATCGAGGTCGATGAGCAGCAGGCCGACGCTCGTGCCGTCGTACTCGGTGGCTTTCAGGGCCTGGCTCAGACGCTTGTTGAACAGGGTGCGATTGGGCAGATGCGTCAACGCATCGTGATGCGCCATGAAATGAATCTTCTCGTGGGCGCGGTGCTCCTCGGTGACGTCCTCGACCAGATACATCAAGTTGGCCGCGCCCCCGGCCGCATCGTCATTGACGCGCAACACGCGGCACTTGAGACGCGCCGTGCCCTCGGCCGTATCGATGCCGATCCGCATCTCGCGGATCTCGTCGTCGTCGAGCGTCTTGGCGGCCGCCCCGCGCAGCCGCCGGACGATGGTATCGGCGTCGATGGCCGGCGCCGTACTCGAGGCCGAGCGCGCCGCGTTGTCCATGAGAATCTGGCCGGTCTGGCTATCCTCGACCAGCACACGGATCGGAATATTGCCGATCACGTTGTCGAGGAATGCCGACATCGAGCGCGATTCGCGATAGCGATGCTCCGCCGCTCGCTTGGCCTTGAGGATTTCGTTCTCGTGTTCCTTGCGACGGGTCATGTCACGCGTGATCTGGGCATAGCCGATCAAATGCCCGTGTTCACGAATCGGTATAACGATCACGGTGGCCCAGAAGGCCGTACCATCACGACGGTAGCGCCAGCCCTCGGCCTGGTGGCGTCCATTCTCGCGCGCACAGCGCAGCATTTCGTCCGGCCGGCCGCGCTCGCGATCATGCGGACTGTAGAAGATGGAAAAATGCCGACCGATGATTTCGTCGGGCGCGTACCCCTCGATCGCCGCCACCCCCGGATTGCTGCTGGTGACCCGACCCTCGCGATCGAGCATGAGGATGGCGTAGAGCGTCACCCCCTCGAACAGCAATCGAAACTGGCGCTCGGCCAGGCGCGCGTGACCGTTGCGCCAGGTCTCGCCGCATGCACGCTCGACCACCGCGAAGCCGGTCAGGCGATCGGCATCGAACACCGCTTCGGTCACGCTGTAAGCGGGGAAACAGCCGCCGTCCTTGCGCCGGCGCCAGACCCGGCCTTCGCGGCGACCGTGCTGGCGCGCCGCCGTCAGCACCTCTCCCGGGGGCGGCCCGAGTTCGTGCAGCATGGACACGGGGGCGCCGATTGCTTCGCGCTCGGCATACCCGGTCAGACGCTCGGCGCCCGCGCTCCACGAAAGAATACGGCCCTCGGGGTCGAGCATATAGATCGCGTGATCGCTCAGTCCGTCAACGAGCTGCCGATGGATCGTGATGTCTCGACCAGGAATCTGCATTCCAGCGTGCCAGTTCGCGGTAGTACGCTACCTTATCGGCCGCGAATTACAGGACTTGAAAACGAACGTACACCCGGCGCGGGTTGCACCCGTCCCGATCGATCAGCCGGTCACGTCGCCGCTCATTGCGGGCGTGATCGCCCGACCACTAGGGGCCTGTTACCCGGGACCGGCGGGTTTTGCGCCGCGGCGCGGAGCCGGGCCATGACACCGGCCCTATTCGTTATGCGTCTCGACATGGCCGCCGAACTGGTGGCGCATCGCCGACTGCAGCTTGTCGCCGAAGCTCGGCGTGTTGCGCGAGCGGAAGCGGGCGAACAACGCCGCCGACAGCACGTTGGCGGGCACCGCCTGCTCGATCGCTGCATTGATCGTCCAGCGGCCTTCACCGGAGTCGGAGACCTCGCCGGTGAACGCCGCCAGGCTCTGGTCCTCGGCCAGCGCGATCGAGGTCAGATCCAGTAACCACGAGGAGATCACGCTGCCCCGCCGCCAGACCTCGGCAATATCGGCCAGGTTGAGGTCGAACTGCTCGTCCTCGGGCAGGAAATCGGCGGCGCGGTTCTTCAGGATATCGAAGCCTTCCGCATAGGCCGCCATCATGCCGTACTCGATGCCGTTGTGGACCATTTTCACGAAATGCCCGGCACCGACCGGACCACAGTGCAGATAACCCTGTGCCGCCCGCGGCTCCAGTGTCTCGCGCCCGGGCGTATCGTCGATATCGCCGGGGCCGGGGGCCAGCGTGGCGAAGATCGGATCGTGTCGCTCCACGGTGTCCTTGTCGCCGCCGATCATCAGGCAGTAGCCGCGCTCCCGGCCCCAGACACCGCCCGAGACGCCGACATCCATGTAACGGATATCGCGTTCGGCGAGCATTCGGGCACGGCGGACGTCGTCCTTGAAGTTCGCGTTGCCACCATCGATCAGGGTATCGCCGGGCGCCAACAGCGGCGCCAATTCGGCGACCGTGTTGTCGGTGACTTCGCCCGCGGGCAGCATCAGCCACAGCGTGCGGGGCTGAGGCAGGGCCCGGATCATTCCGGCCAGAGATTCGGCGGCCTCGCCGCCGGCATCCGCGATACGCGACACCGCCTGCGCATGCGTGTCGAAGACCACGCATTCATGGCCATCATCCATCAGACGGCATGCGATGTTGCCGCCCATGCGGCCGAGCCCGAGCACTCCGATCTTCACGACGACCTCCTTGCTGGCAAACCGACCGGTGTGGCGGTCCGCCCCGACTGCCATACGAGAGGACTCATTTTACAGCGCGCGCGGCCGTCACCGCGTCGGGCGGCGTTGCGAAACCCAGCCGTATGATCCGATACGACTGGGTTTCTCGCCTTGCCGGCCACGCCGACCGCTCTCGCTCGTTTGATACGAAACTCACGAGACAGGACGCTGATATGGATTGCATCGCAACCATCCGTGCCAAAAAGACTTTTTTGGCGCGAATTTTGGCCCATCCCAGGGCCATCATGGATTGCGATGCAATCCATGTGGTCTAGCGACGGCGCTTGAAATCGCTGGCGTCGTGCCGTTCCGGCAACTGTTCCGACTCGTCGCCCCACAGACGGTTGACCATGCGCCCGCGCACCACGGCCGGGCGTGCATCGATGGCCCGGGCCCAGCGCTGAACGTGCTCGTAGTCCGCCACCTGCAGGAATTCGCCGGCGTCGTAGAGCCGCCCCAGCGCGAGCGCGCCGTACCACGGCCAGGTGGCGATATCGGCGATGGTGTATTGGTCGCCGGCGAGGTAGGCATGATCGGCCAGGCGCCGATCGAGCACATCGAGCTGGCGCTTGACTTCCATGGTGAAGCGATCGATCGCGTACTCGATCTTCTCCGGCGCGTAGTTGTAGAAGTGGCCGAAACCGCCGCCGAGGTAAGGGGCGCTTCCCATCTGCCAGAACAGCCAGTTCAGCGTTTCGGTGCGGATGTCCGGATCGTTGGGCAAAAATGCGCCGAAACGCTCGGCCAGGTAAAGCAGGATGGCGCCGGATTCGAACACCCGCCGCGGCTCGGAGAGGCTGTGGTCGACCAGCACCGGAATCTTGGAGTTCGGATTGACGGCGACGTAGCCGCTGGAGAACTGCTCACCGTCACCGATACGGATGGGCCAGGCGTCGTATTCGGCCTCGGCGTGGCCTGCTTCAAGCAATTCCTCGAACAGGGTGGTGACTTTTACGCCATTCGGCGTCGCCAACGAATACAGTTGATAGCGATGTTTGCCAACGGGCAGCTCGGCTTCGTAGCGGGGCCCGGCGTAAGGCCGGTTGATGCTGGCAAACTGGCCGCCGCTTTCCTTTTCCCAGGTCCAGACCTTCGGGGGTGTGTACTCGGTGGAATCACTCATGATGAATCACTGTAGAATGCAAAGGCGGGCAGTGTACTACTGCCGCGGCCCACGGATCATCCGGGCCGTGTCGTTTCGGCTGCCCGGAATCGGGCTTCCCCGGGTCGCATTGCCGGTTCACAGCGCGCCGCGCATCAGAACAGTGGCCCGTGGCCGACCCACGCCGGGTTCTGTCGGTATTCATCCGCGCCGCCTATACTCGCCGATACAAGCCGAAACCGGTTGATTGTCATGAAACGAGTACTGC
Organism: Salinisphaera sp. SWV1; assembly: GCF_052044155.1. Taxonomy (NCBI): domain Bacteria; kingdom Pseudomonadati; phylum Pseudomonadota; class Gammaproteobacteria; order Salinisphaerales; family Salinisphaeraceae; genus Salinisphaera; species Salinisphaera sp. SWV1. The sequence goes on along the minus strand of NZ_JBQDYE010000019.1, from coordinate 3,931 downwards.
ATTCCTCCGCCCTGGCCGCTGCCATTGTCGTGCTCGGCGCCTCGCTCCAGGGCTGTGTTCTGGCGGCCGGCGCCGCGGCCGGCGCCGCAGGCGGCTACGAGGCAAAGAAGCACGGCTATGACGTGCAGTCACCAGTGAAAAAGGATTCCGCCGGCGGCTACAAGGGGCAGTCCCCTGTGGTCAAGCATCCCCAACACGACACCGCGTCATCGCCGCGCAATAGCAACGACAGCGATGACGCCGGCGACGGCACGTCGACGCGCAAGACCCCGAGCGAACAAAACTAATCGCATATTTTCGGCGCGGGTTCGTGTCCTCCGGCGTTGCGCCCCGGGCCGTATCCGCCAGCCTTTGCGCTACCGCGCCCGGCCGGGCGCGCGATCGCGCATGGGCGTTGGCTTGCCCGGGAGGCCAGCGGCCGACGTCACGGCGAAACAGCCGCGGCCGCTGGCATACTATGATGAAAGTCGCGGCGCGCTGCGCCGGTGCATGCCAGCCTCAGGGGGCTTATGAGTCAATCCTCGAAACACGCCACGCGTACCGATTCGCTCGAAACCCATCTCAAGCGCGAGAACCCGCTGCTGCTTGAGCCGCTGGCGGAGTTCCGCCGACTCGATCGCATCGCGCATCGCATGGGGCTGCTGGCGCCGAGCGAGAGCTTCACCCGGCGCGTGCCGTGGTGGCCCGTGGTTTCACTGCTGGGCACCTTCTCGGCCGGCAAGTCGAGCTTCATCAACAGTTATCTCGGCACCACACTGCAACGCACCGGCAACCAGGCGGTCGATGATCGCTTCTCGGTGATCTGCTACAGCGAGGACAAGGAGCCGCGCACCCTGCCCGGCTCGGCCCTGGACGCGGATCTGCGCTTTCCCTTCTACCGGATCAGTGGCGACATCGAGGATGTCGCGGCTGGCGAAGGACGGCGCATCAACAATTATCTACAGCTCAAGACCTGCAATTCCGAACAGATCCGCGGCAAGATCCTGCTCGATTCGCCCGGCTTCGATGCCGACAGCCAACGCTCGGCGACGCTGCAGATCACCGATCGCATCATCGATCTGTCGGACCTGGTACTGGTGTTCTTCGACGCGCGCCATCCCGAGCCCGGCGCCATGCGCGACACCCTGCAGCACCTGGTCTCGGACACCATCAACCGTGACGACGCGAGCAAGTTCCTGTTCGTGCTTAACCAGATCGATACCACCGCCAGCGAAGACAACCCCGAAGACGTGGTTGCCGCCTGGCAGCGGGCGCTGGCGTCGGCGGGCCTTACCGCCGGGCGATTCCTGCGTATCTACGACGAGGGCGCGGCCGAGGCCATCCCGGACGAATCACTCGCAGCCCGCTTCAAAGCCAAGAAGGATGCCGACATCGCCGAGATTCATCGGCGCATGAAAGGCGTCGAAGTCGACCGCGCCTATCGCGTGGTGGAACTGATGACCGGCGCGGCCGATACCCTGGCCGGCGAGGCCGGCGTCGGGCGGCTCAAGGGCTATCTGCGGCGCTGGCGCCAGCGCACGCTGCTCTACGACGGCCTGATGCTGTTGCCGATCGTGCTGGCCTGCGGCGCCGCCTTGATCTGGGCGCATGGCGTGGCCATGGGCGTGGTCGATCGTGTATTCGGCAACACCATCAGCGGCTGGCTGATCGTGGCGGTCGTCGCGGTGCTGCTCGGAGCGCTGCATTTCGTCAGCCGTTCGCTGGCAGCGAAGCAGATCGCGCGCCGGATCGATCCGGCCTCGCAACAGGCCTTCAGCCTCGACCTGCGACGCGCCTTCCGGCGCAATACCCGCTGGTGGCGCGGCCTGTTCAGTCTGCAACCCAAGGGCTGGCACCTCTTCGCCCGACGCCGCGTGGCCAGGATCCGCGACAAACAGGAAGCCATGGTGCGGCGTCTCAACGATCGCTTTACCCAGCCTTCGGGCTAGCGCCAATTAGCACCCTGTATTTCGCGTGTTTTTTCACGCCAAGCAAGTCGCGGCGGTGAACCGTGACAGGGAATACGGCAAAGCACCGCGGCGCCGAAGTCGGGCGATGAATTGACGTGACGGGACACAAGGGCCGGTTGCCGTTTCGTACACGTGCCGCGTTGGAGACCGCAAATCGGTCGAGACAACGCGCGCGTCGCCGGTCGTGGCGTGCCACGATCAAGACGCGCAACGCCGTATCGGCGCCCTGGTTGATTTTATGGGCGGCCCAACCCGAAGGGACAAGCGCTGTTTTGCCGCAATCCAGCGTTGGTGCTCTCTCACGTAGAACGACTACGCGACGTTCGCTACGCCTCGTCTTGCCGCCCCTAGTAATTTTTCAGGAAGCGCTTGGCGCGGACGCGCACGAAACGGCAACAGGCCCTAGCAGGCGGTGTCGTAATAACGGGCCATCTGCCAACCGAGTTCGGCCAGTTCACCGACCTGACGGGCCACACGCGCGGCCTGGTCGCCATGGCGACCGCCCGGCGCGCGGGCCTGCCCGGCCTGGGCGAAGGCCGCGATACCGAACAAGGCAAAGGCGATGAACGCCGGCCATTGTTCGATCGGGGCCAATCCACGGGCGCGGCTATAACGCCGCAGTAGCTCCGATTCATCGGGAATGCCCCACGCCACCAGATCGAGCCCCGAGATGCCGGGCAGCACATCGATGTCCGGCGGCAGGTAATAAGGCAGACAGGCATAGGCCAGATCAGCCAGAGGATGGCCCAGCGTGGCCGACTCCCAATCCAGTATGGCGACCAGTTCGGCCCCCTCCGCGGCCAGCATCAGATTCGCCAGGCGATAATCGCCGTGCGTGATGACGGGCGCGGCGTCCGCCGGCAGATTCTGTTCCAGCCATTGGGCCAGCGCCATCATCGCCGGATCCGGGTCACCGGCGGTATGCTCGTACTGTCGCCGCCAGGCCGTGACTTGTCGTCCCAGATAGCCCCGCGGTCGGCCGAACTCCGCCAGCCCGACCGTGTCGACATCGACATTGTGCAAGGCCGCCAGCGTATCGATCATGCCGCGATAAACTGCCCCGCGCTCATCACACGAGAGGCCGTCGAGTTTCGAATCGGACAGGGTGCGCCCGGCCACGTAGTCCATGATGTAGAACGGCGCGCCCAGCACCGATTCATCGACACAGAAAGCGTGCATCGCCGGTACCGGCACGCCCGGGGTGTCGGCCAGCGCCTGCATCACCCGATACTCCCGATCCAGCGCATACGCCGCTATCGGGGCGTCCGCTGCGCTCTTGCGCAGAACGAACTTCGACGCCCTGGCGCCGCGCCCATACGACACGAGAAAGGTCGGGTTGGATCTGGCACCCGCGAACTGCTGTACCGACAATGGACCACAGTCGAAACCGCGCGCGGCCAGATGCCGTGCCAGCGCATCGACGTTGAAACGCCGTCCGCTGCTGACATCGATCAATTCGGGTGGCGGGGGACGGGCCGTTTCACCGAGAACCAGCGGCATGGCGCGTCTCCTCGGCGTTGTCGGGCGAAGCTGACGTCTCTTCCCCCATGGACGGACAGCCCGAAACCCAGCGCCGCTGTGCGGGATGCCGGGCATCGCCCGCAGGCCCGACGACCCAAGCACGGCTCACGCGCATGGGCTTGGCGAGCCTCAGCCCCGCCTCTCGGGCCAGCGAGGCATCGGGGGCGGATACACGCTGGGGGCGCCGCACGATGACGTCGCAATTGAACGCCTGCATGGCGTGTTCTCCTTGGATGGCGGCCGGCGCTGCCGGCGCGAATTTCAATCGAAAATCGCACGCCCCCGAAACCCGTTCAATGCGCCGTTTGGCGAAGAATCCGGGAGACTACGGAGGCGTTCAGACCGAACGCGCCAAGCCAACCATTTTTAATCCTCTAGGGCGCTGCTGAAAAACCCGACAAATCTCGGGACAATAGTCAGCAGTGGAGAGTGAATAGGAGCCGAACCGATGCGAAGCCCGG
>NZ_JBQDYE010000018.1:0-79557 GCF_052044155.1 Salinisphaera sp. SWV1 | reverse complement strand
GCGGCGCGAGCCCGCGTTCGGGCGCGCCGGGCACCCGCAGCGCGGCCACGAGCGGCAGCGGCAGGAACGCGACCGCGTCGTCAGGCAGTACGGGTAGCGCTGCCGCGAGCACGGCTGGTGGTAAGCAGGGCTCGGGCCCGGGCGGCACGAAACGCGATGGCAAGCGGCGCAACATCGGCCTGGTCGTGGCCGTGGTCGCGCTGATTATCGCCATTCTCGCGGCGGCCTCCAGTGGCTATCTCTGGTATCACGGTCAGCAGCGCATCGGCGATCTGGACTCGCGTATCAACACCGTTGATAACAGCCTGCAGCACAATGTCCAGAAAGTGATCATGCCCAAGCTGTCCGATATGCATGATCGGTTGCAGAAGTTCTCGCAGCGGACCGATCAACTGTCGCAGAAGCTGGACCAGCGCCAGCAGCAGATCGCCCAGTTGCAGCAGACCATCCAGCATGTTCAGGCGCAGAACAAGCAGTTGTCGGATCAACTCGGAGGCGATCACAGCCGGTTCGTCGACCAGCGCATCGCCTTGTTGCTGGAAGCGGCCAACCAGCGGCTCCAGATCGAGCATGATCCGAAGGGCGCAGCCCGGGCGCTGTCGCTGGCCGACGACGCCATCCAGCGCAGCGGCGATCCCGAGTTGCACCCGGTGCGTGCCAAGATCGCCAGCGAGAAGGCCGCGCTCAAGGCGTTGCCCAACCCCGACATCGAGGGCCTGTCGCTCAAGTTGTCGAATGCGATCAAGCAGGTCCCGAAACTGCCGCTCAAATCCCATGTGCCGAGCCACTACCAGCCGCAGCCCGGCCACGGGGGGGCCGCGAGCGCCGGCGCGCAGGGCGGCGACAGTGGCGATACGCTGGAATTCGCCGGCATCAAGCTGGCCCGGATGTGGCACCAGTTCGTTGACTCGGCCGGCAACGCGCTGTCGCAGATGGTCACCATCCGGCATGCCAACGGCACCGAAAACGCGCCGGCATTGATGGCGCCCGACCAATCGTATTTCCTGGTTCAGAACCTGCAGCTGCAACTGCGTACGGCCCGTCTGGCCCTGCTGGGCGGCGATGCGCAGACCTATCACGATGCGCTGTCGCAGGCGCGTGACTGGATCCGCAAGTATTTCGATACCAGCGATTCGTCGGTTTCGGCGGTGCTGGATGACCTGTCCCAGCTGTCGCAGGTCAAGCTCAATTGGCAAGCGCCGGATCTGTCGTCCAGCCTGAAAGCGCTGCGCCGGATCATGGCCCACGATCGGAACAACGAGAGCAGCGGAAATGGCGCGTCGCCCGCGGGTGGCAGCGCCTCCGGTCAGTCCGGGTCCGCCGGGTCGTCCGACAGCGGGGCCGCCCAGCCCGGGCAGGCCGAACCCGGCGGCAAGCAAGGCAATAACGCCAACACCGCGGGGAGCTCGTGATGCGTCGTCTGCTGCTCGCTTTCTTTGTCTTTGTCCTGCTCGGTATTCTGCTGTCGCTGCTGTTCCGGCATCACCCGGGCTATGTGCTGATCGCCTTCCACGGCTGGCAGATCGAGACCTCGCTGCTTTTCGCCTGTGCCGCCGCGCTTCTCGGCGTATGGGTCCTGGCCCTGGTTTGGCGCATCTTCGTCACGCTCGTGTTCGCGCCACGCAATATCCGGGGCTTTTTCGGCCGGCGTCGTCAGCGCAAGGCGCGGCGTTCGCTCTACGCGGGGCTCGAGCATCTGGCCGAGGCCCGCTGGGCCCTGGCCGAGGCCGAACTGCAGTCCCTGGCCGAATCGAACGAGGCCCCCGGGCTGAATCATCTGTTCTCCGCACGTGCCGCGCAGCAGCAGGCGCATCTGGGCGATCGCGACCGCTATCTGCACAAGGCGTCCGAGCGCAAGTCGATCAGCGAACTGGCGGTGCGCATCACCCAGGCCGAGCTGCAGATCGCGGCCGGCCAGACGGCCGAAGCCCAGGCCACGCTGACGCGTTTGCATGAACTCGAGCCACGCCACCCCTGGGTGCTGCGCATGCTCGCCGAGCACGCCATGGCCTGCGGCGATTACGACCGGGTCTACGGTCTGCTGCCCGAGCTCGGCAAGTATGCCGCGTTGTCAACGGAACGCGTGCGCGAGATGTCGATCGCGGCCCATCAGCATCGGTTGTCGCAGCAGCGCGATATCGGTGGTCTGACCGCGGCCTGGCGTCACATGTCGAAGGATTTGCGCCAGGCGCCCGAGATCGTGCGTCACTACGCGCAGTGCCTGAAGCAGCAGCGTGCGGATGACGAGGCCGCGAACGTGATCCGCAATACGTTGAAAAAACAATGGGTCGCCCCGTTGGCGCTTATCTTCGGTGACCTGCAGTGCAGCGACGAAACCGAACAGCTGGCAACCGTCGAGGAATGGATCAAGATCCACGGCCGCAAACCCGAGCTGATGCTGGTGGCCGGCCGTTTGTGCCTGCGCAATCAGCTCTGGGGCCGGGCCCGGAGTTACTTCGAAGCCAGCCAGGCGCAGCACGCGCGCGCGGATGCACTGCTCGAACTCGGCCACCTGTTCGAGCAGATCAACGAAGTGGACCAGGCGCGCTCGGCCTATCGGCGCGGGCTGGAACTGCGCGCCTCGCAATGAGGTGGCGCCGGCGCGCGGACTGACGTCGTGGCTGCGGTGGGCATCTCGACCCTGATCGTCGGTTGCGGCGATACCGGTGTCCGGCTCGCTGCACGTGCGGTGGGGGCCGGCGACGACGTACTGGGCGTGGTGCGCAGCGCGGCATCCGCAGCCCGCGTGCGTGCCGTCGGCGCCGATTCATTGGCGTGCGATCTGGATCGAGAGATCGGTGCGCTGCCGGCGTGTCGTCGACTCGTCTACAGCGCGCCGCCGTCGCGCGATGGCGAGACCGACGAACGCATGCGACGGGTTCTGGCGGCGATGCCGGGTGTGCCGGCGCATGTCGTGTATATCAGTACCAGCGGGGTGTACGGCGATTGCAGCGATGACTGGGTCGACGAAACCCGTCCCGTGGCGCCGGCCAGTGCCCGCGCCAAGCGGCGCGTCGACGCCGAACGACAGATCGTGGCCTGGGCCCCGCATGCCGTGATCCTGCGCGCGCCCGGCATCTACGGGCCCGGCCGGCTGCCGGTCGATCGCGTCCTGGCCGGCGAGCCCGTGCTGGCCGATGCGGCCGGGGGGTGGACCAATCGCGTGCATATCGACGATCTCGCCGGCATGGCCTGGCGCGTGGCGCGGCAACAGCCCCCGCACACGATCTACAACGCCTGCGACGGCGCGCCCACGCGTCGCGAAGCCTACTACGACACGCTGGCGGAATTGCTCGACGCGCCGCCGCCACCCCGGATCGACTGGGCCGAGGCCCGGCAGCGATTCTCGGCCATGCGCCTGTCGTTTCTGGCCGAATCCCGCCGTCTGTCGAACCGGCGAATCGTGGCCGACACCGGCTATCGATTGGTGTTCCCCGACTACCGCGATGGGCTGGTGGCCAGCCTGCGCGGGGAGAACACAAGCGCCGGGTACTGAGCGGCGCGCGACCGGGGCCGGCGACCTCGGCTCGATCACCGGCGTCGCGCCGCCCGATCCGGCGGCCGGTGGCCCGCCATGGCACGTTTTCTGCAGCATGCCGAGCGTCGCGTATTGCGGCCTTATTCACCATGGCGGGAGACCGATCCGTGATCGATAAACAACAGATGAAACGCGCCATTCTCGAGGCCAAGAAAGCCAAGGGGATGCGTTGGAGTGAGATTGCCGAGTCCATCGGCATGGCGCCGGTCTGGACCGCATCGCTGGCGCTGGGCGAGGCGTCGGCCACCGAAGAAATCGCCGAAAAATTGTGTGCCCTACTCGATCTCGACGCCCAGGTGGCCGAGGCTTTGCAGGAGCCGCCGCTTAAGGGGCAGTGGCTGGATCGGACGGTACCCACCGATCCGATGATCTATCGTTTCTACGAGATCATGGCGGTTTACGGACCGGCGGTGAAAGCCTGTGTCCACGAGGAATTCGGTGACGGCATCATGTCGGCCATCGATTTCATGATCGATGTGGAGCGGGTGCCGGACCCCAGGGGCGACCGGGTCAAGATCACCATGAACGGCAAATTTCTGCCCTATGTACGCTGGTAGCCGGGCGCGCGTTCTGCCCGTGTCGTGGGCGATGCGTCAGGCTGGCATCGCCTGCGGGTTTTCAATCGCCGTGATGCCCTGAATACGCTGCGGCTGGTAGGCATCCGGTACACCCGCGGCGGGCAGGATGATGCCATCGGCGGCTTCGTTGTCGCCTGGAACAGGCCGGCGCATTGCGCCGGCCCTTCGCGGGGAGGCATGCCCCATCGATCGGTGCGCGATCAGTCCGCCTCGCCCTGCGCCTGACCCGAGTCCGGCTTGTGCCAGTCATGCCGGTGATGATGCCAGTGCTGGGCGGCCTTATTCCATTCAGCCGCGGAGACATAGCCGTCGTTGTTGCGGTCCATATGGGCGAAGATCTCGTCGGTGCTGGGCTTGCCATGATCGCCCCGGCGGTGGCCCTCGTGCTGGCTCCAGCGGTGATGATCGTGATCGCCCGGCCCGGGCGCGTTCCCCGGATGGCTGGAGGGCGGGGGTGGCGGCATGTCGCCTTCCGGCGGGCCCATGTGATGGTGGCCCATCGGCGGTTTCATCTCGTCGGCCGAGATCACGCCGTCGCCGTTGGCGTCCAGCTTGGCGAACAGGCGATCGGCGCGGGCCCTGGCCTGCGCCTCGAATTCGCTTTTCTCGATCTTGCCGTCGTGATTGGTATCGAGCTTGTCGAACATCTGTGGCTTGATCACGTCCGGCAGCCGGGTCATCTCGGCAGCCGTGAGCCGGCCGTCGCCGTTGGTGTCGAGTTTTTTGAAGATGGCCTGGCTGTCGGGGTCGTGATCCGCTGCGCTATTGTCGGCGGCGAACCCCGCGGCCGAGACCGACAGGCCGGCGGCGATCAGGGAAAGCGTCAAATATTTTTTCATCACGTACTCCTTTGCGGATGAGCGTGGGGCGCTGCGAAGGCGCCTTCCACGAGGCTCATTACCGCCCGGAAGTGTCCTTCAAATCTGTCGCAAGGCCACGAGTTTGTCGCCGATTGTGTCAGGCGGGCGCGCTGGCGTATTCGGTTACAAGATCGGGCCGGGTGACGGCGCGGCGCGCGTTATATTGGCGCCAGAGTCCGTACACTGCCCGCGTCATGGCCGAATCCAGTCCGCATATTCTGGTGGTCGACGATCATCGTGATATTCGCGATTCGCTGAGCCGCTACCTCGTCGGCCACGGGTACCGTGTATCGGCGGCCGCGGATGCCGGGGCCGCGCGTCGCCAGATCCGCGATGCCGCGCTCGACCTGGTGATCCTCGACATCATGATGCCGGGCGAGGACGGGCTGTCCCTGTGCCGCTGGCTGCGCGAGACCACGGCGATTCCGGTGATCCTGCTGACCGCCGTGGCCGAGGAGACCGATCGCGTGATCGGTCTGGAAATGGGCGCCGACGATTACGTCACCAAGCCGTTCTCGCCGCGTGAGCTGTTGGCGCGCGTGCGCGCGGTACTGCGCCGGGCGGCATCCTTGCCCGCTCAGCGCGACGTGGTCGACGACCAGATCGTGCGCTTCGATCGCTGGGTCTTTCACGTCGCGCGCCAGGAACTCGAGGACGAAACCGGGCTGTCGGTGGCGCTGTCGACCGGCGAATTCCGGCTGTTGCTGGCCTTCGTACGCCGCCCGAATCGGGTGCTGTCGCGTGAACAGTTACTGGACCTGACCCAGGGGCGCGAGGCCGAGGTGTTCGATCGCAGCGTGGATAACCAGGTCTCGCGGCTGCGGCGCAAAATCGAGCGCGATTCGACCCGGCCGCAGCTGATCAAGACGGTCTGGGGCGGCGGTTATCGCTTCACCGCGACGGTCGGCGGCCAATGAAGCGCTGGCGCCCGCGCGGGCTGGCCGCGCGTATTATCGTACTGACGCTGCTGGCGCTTGTGATCTCCCAGTGCGTGAGTTATCTGAGCTTTCGTAGCGGGCGCGACGGCTTTATCGAACACATGATCAGCGATTACATGAGCCAGTCGGTGATCTCGGTGGACCACAGTCTGCGTTACGCCAAGCCGGGCCACGAGGGCGATCTGGTGCGTTCATTGTCGAGCCGGCCGGTGCGCTTCGATCTGGTCCGGCGACCGCCGCATTGCGCGGTCCATAACGCGGACTCGCGCCGTTATGCTCGCGATTTTGCCGAGCGCTTGGACGTGTCGCCGTCGCGGGTGCGGGTTTGTGTCGGTCGCGGCCTGATGCACACCCGACACGATCCGGGCCGCATGGCGGTTGAGCTGGCGTTTCGCCGGGACGATGGACGCTGGCTGGATGTCCGTCAGCGCCTGCCCGGGCAGATCGACCACTGGGCGCACGAGTCGCTGCGCAATCTATTGATCACGCTCGCGCTGATGAGTGTGGCGGTGATCTTTGCCAGTCGCCGGATCACGCGGCCGCTACTCGATCTGGCTTCGGCCGCCGAACGCTACGGCCGCGGCGAGCGCATCCACCCCATCCGCGAACGGGGCAGCGACGAAATCAAGCGCACGATCGTCGAATTCAATCGCATGCATGAGCGCATCGATCGTTTCGTGGCCGAGCGCACGCGGCTGGTGGCGGCCCTGGCGCACGATTTGCGCACGCCCATCACCGCGCTGCGGCTGCGGCTGGAATTCTTGCCCGACGACGACAATACGCGTGCGATGAATGCCACGCTCGCGGATATGGCGCATATGTCGGAGGCGGCGCTCACCTTCATGCGCGAGGAAGCCAGCGCCGAGGCCACGCGGCGCATGGATCTCACCGCGCTGGTCGATGCCGTGGCCGAGGATTACCGGGCCGCCGATGCGCCGGTACGATTCGAACCGGGCGCGCCGGTGCCGTTGGTCTGCCGTCCCGTGGCCATTCGGCGCGCCTTGCGCAACGTGATCGACAATGCGCTGGCCTACGGCGAGGTCGCCGAACTCGCGCTTGCCGACAGCGCGCAGCAGGTCGTCATCGAGGTCGCGGATCGCGGGCCGGGGATCGGCGAAGCCGAGATGGGTAAGGTGTTCGACGCCTTCGTGCGCCTGGAAACCTCGCGCAATCGCGAGACCGGCGGTGTCGGTCTCGGCCTGTCGATCGCACGGTCGGTGATCCGTGCCCACGGCGGCGACATCACGCTCGCCAATCGGCCCGACGGCGGACTCGTGGTGCGCATGACGCTGCCCCGTGCACGGGCCTGAAGCGCGCCGCGAAAACAGATACTGGGCCGGGCGATTGACCCGGCATCAAAACAGCTGACTTCATCCGCTGTTTTCAACGCCTTCAAAAATAAAAGCCGGCGCCTGTCCGGTTTTTATTTTCAACGACTTCGCGGCCAATGGCCGCGGCGAGCATGCGGTGGCATGCTCGTGCTATTAACCCGAAAAATCATCTATTTTTGTGCCGGGTTAATAACATGCGCTGGCGTCGGCACGCTAAGCTGGGCGGGATTCTATTCAACGCCGGTCGCGACCGAAGGTCGCCGATGCCGGCACAGGAGCATGTGATGACACGAGCCGTACGCATTCACGAAACCGGCCACGCCGATGTCCTGAAGATCGAGAACGTCACCGTCGGCGAACCCGGCGAGGGTGAGGTCCGGATCAAGGTCGAGGCGATCGGCCTCAACCGGGCCGAGGTGATGTTTCGCGAAGGCGCCTATCTGGAGTCGCCGAATCTACCGGCGGGCATGGGCTATGAAGGCGCGGGCGTGGTCGAGGCGGTCGGCCCCGGGGTAAGTGATTTCGCCGAAGGCGACGCGGTCGCGGTGGCGCCGGCGTTTTCCATGAACGCCTACAGCATGTACGCCGAGTCCACCATCGTGCCCGCGTATGCGCTCACGGCGCGCCCGGCGGGGCTGGATGCGATCCAGTCCGCCGCGGTCTGGATGGCGTATCTGACCGCCTACGGCGCGTTGGTCGAGTTCGGCCAGTTGCAGGCCGGCGAGGCCGTGCTGATTCCGGCGGCGTCTTCCAGCGTCGGACTGGCAGCGATCCAGATCGCCAATCACATCGGCGCCACGCCCATCGCCATGTCGCGTACCAACGCCAAGGTCGAGCAACTCAAGCAGGCTGGGGCGGCGCACGTGATCGTCTCGGAATCGCAGGATATCGCCGGCGAGACCATGCGTCTCACCGACAACGCCGGCGCGCGCATCGTGTTCGATCCGGTGGCCGGTGCCACGGTCGACGATCTGGCCGCGGCCATGAGCCCGGGTGGCACGTTGTTCCTGTATGGCGCGCTGGCCAACCAACCCACGCCGTTTCCGTTGTTCGCCGCACTCGGCAAGGCGTTGACGCTGCGCGGCTACACCGTGCTGGAGATCTTCTCCGACAGCGACGCCTTTGCACGCGGCAAAAAGTTCGTGTTCGACGGCATCGCCGCGGGCACGCTCAAGCCCACGGTGGATCAGGTGTTCGACTTCGACGACATCGTGGCCGCGCATCGGTACATGGAATCGAATCAGCAGTTCGGCAAGATCGTGGTTCGCGTGCCGTGACCGCCGTGCCGCACTGCGGCGACGATTCGATTCGACGGGCCGAGGCCCCCGATCTGGATGCGCTGATGGCGCTGGAGCGTGCCTGTTTCGCATGCGACGCCCAGTCGCGGCGCAGCATGGCGCATCTGATCGGTCGCGCCCACGGCGACGTGCGCGTCATAGACGAGGGCGGCCGAATCGTGGCGGCGGCCGTATTGCTCTATCGGCGGGGCACGCGGGTGGCCCGTCTCTATTCCATCGCGGTCGCCCCGGCCGCGCGCGGGCGCGGTTTGGCAGGCCGATTGATCGACGACGCCGAACAGTGCGCCCGGGCGGCCGGCTGCGCACGCCTGAGTGCCGAGGCGCGGTGGTCCAACCGGGCCTCGCGCGCGCTGTTCGCGGCCTGCGGTTTCAGCGAGACGCAGCGATTGGCCGATTACTACGGGCACGACCCGGGCCGATACGAAGACGGCGTGCGTCTGGTGAAACGTCTGCTATCGGGCGCCGGCCCGGTTTCGCCATAATCCGGCGATCGTGAACATCGACTGGAGCGCCGAATGGCCGAACCCGTGATTGTGGTCGAATCCCTGCGTGACTGGCGCGCCGCGCCGCCGGCGGCGCGGCTGGTGCTGGCCGACGACTATCTCGCCGACCCGGCCCATGCGGATGCCGGTCTGCACGTGATCAACCTGTGCCGCAGCACACGTTATCAGAGCCTGGGTTATTACTGCTCGCTGCTGGCCGAGGCCCGTGGCCAACGCGTTATTCCGTCGGTGGCGCGCCTGGCGGATCTGTCGCGCAAGCTGCTGTACACCAGCGAAATCCCGGCGATCAACGAAGCGTTGTCGGCGCTCGATGCCGGTACCTGGCAGGCGCTGCCCGACGATTGTCATATCGTGCTCGGGCGCTGCCGCTATCCGGAGCTGGAGAAAGTCGCCCGCCGTGTGTTCGAGCAGTTCGCGGTGCCATTGATCAACCTCGAGTTGCGCGAGGCCGCCGGTGCGATGCGGGTGGGCCGGCTGCGCGCACTCTCGCTTCGCAAGCTCGATGGCACCGAGGCCGATTTTCTTTCCGAGGCGATGAACGCCTATCTCGCCCGTGGCTGGAAACAGCCGGATCGGCGCCGGCAGGCCCGTTTCGACGTGGCCATGCTGGTCGATCGCGACGACCCGCAGCCGCCCTCGAACGAAGCCGCGCTGGCCCGCTTCGTCGCGGCCGGGCGTGAACTGGGGCTGGAGGTCGAGCGCATCACCAAGCGCGATCTCGGGCGCCTGGCCGAATTCGATGCGCTGTTCATCCGCGAGACCACGCGGCTGAATCATCACACCTACGCGTTTTCACGCCGCGCCGAGCAGGAAGGCCTGGTCGTCATCGATGACCCCACTTCGATCTTGCGTTGCACGAACAAGGTTTATCTTGCCGAGTTGCTCACGCGCCATGATGTCGCCGCGCCGCGGGCCGCGATCTTCGGCGACAAGGAGGTCGAGCGGCTGCCCGGACTGCTCGGTTTCCCGATGGTGCTCAAGGCGCCGGAGGGCGCATTCTCCAAGGGCGTGTTCAAGGCCGATGACATCAACGAACTGCGCGAAATCGCCGCGCGGCTGCTGGACGACTCCGAGCTCGCGCTGGCCCAGGAATTCATGCCCACGGAGTTCGACTGGCGCGTGGGCGTGCTGGGCGGCCGGGCGCTGTATGTCTGCCAGTACATGATGGCCGGTGGGCATTGGCAGGTGGTCGACTACAACGGCGCCGACGGTGTCAGCGAGGGCGATTCACGTACGCTGGCCGTGGCCGATGCGCCGCCCGAGGTGGTCGAGATTGCGATCACGGCGGCCGGGCTGATCGGCGACGGGCTCTACGGCGTGGATATCAAGCAGACCGCCGACGGGCTGCGCGTGATCGAGATCAACGATAACCCGAGCATCGATGCCGGCATCGAGGATGCCGTGGCCGGCGAGGGTCTGTACCGCGAGATCATGGCCGAATTCCTGCGCCGCCTGGAGGCGCGCACCCAGGGTATTGCATGATCGGGCCGACCGGTTTGCTCAGGCTATGGCTTTCGCTATAGTCGATTGTCCTCAATGCACCTCATTTTTACGGAGCGCGGGCCAGCCGCGCCGTCCACACAAGCGAGAAAGGCTTAGTATGACCCAGCGAATCGAACGCGCCGGATTGCAGATCGGCAAGCCCTTGTACGATCTGATCGAGATCGCTCTGCCCGGAACCGGAGTCGACTCCGACATGTTCTGGGCCGAGCTGGCCGTCCTGGTCGAGGAATTCGGGCCCAAGAACGCAGCCCTGCTCAAGCATCGCGTCGACATCCAGGAAACCCTGGACAAATGGCATCGTGAACATCGCGGCGACGCCTTCGACCGGGACGAATACCGCCAGCTACTGACCGAGCTCGAATACATCGTGCCCGAGGGCGAGGACTTCTCGGTGTCGACCGACCATGTCGATCCCGAGATCGCCACTGTGGCCGGTCCGCAGCTGGTGGTGCCGATCACCAACGCGCGCTTTGCGTTGAACGCCGCCAATGCGCGCTGGGGCAGTCTCTACGACGCGCTGTACGGCGCCGACATCATTCCCGAGACCGAAGGCGCCGAGAAGGGCAAGAGCTACAACCCGAAGCGCGGCGCCAAGGTGGTGGCGCAGGCCGCGGAGTTTCTGGATGCGCACTTCGCGCTCGATGGCGGCTCGCATGCCGATGCCCAGGCCTATCGCATCGACAATGGCCGGCTGGCGGTCGACATCGGCTCCGGCCATGTGGAACTCGCTGAGCCGCATCAGTTCGTCGGCCATCAGGGCACGCCCAGTCAGCCGTCGGCAATCCTGCTGGTGCACAACGGCCTGCATATCGAGATCCAGATCGATGCCAACGACCTGGTCGGCAAGGACCACGCCGCCGGCGTGAAGGATGTGCTGATGGAGGCCGCCGTGACGGCCATCCAGGACTGCGAGGACTCGGTCGCCGCGGTCGACGCCGAGGACAAGGCGCTGGTCTATGGCAACTGGCTCGGCCTGATGAAGGGCGATCTCACCGAAGAGGTGGACAAGGGCGGCAAGACCTTCACCCGCAAGCTGGCCGACGATCGTGTCTATACCGCGGCCGATGGCGCCGAGCTGAGCCTGCCCGGGCGCAGCCTCATGCTGATCCGCAACGTTGGCCATCTGATGACCACACCGGCGGTACTCGACAGCGAGGGCAAGGAAATCCCGGAAGGCCTCCTCGATGCGCTCGCCACCGCCACCATCGCGTTGCACGACCTCAAGCGCAATGGCCCGCACACCAACAGCCGGGCCGGCTCGGTGTATATCGTCAAGCCGAAGATGCATGGCCCGGCCGAAGTCAACTTCACGGTCGCCGTGCTAGGGCATATCGAGAAGGCGCTCGGCATCGCGCCCAACACGCTCAAGATCGGCATCATGGACGAAGAGCGTCGCACCTCGGTCAACCTCAAGGCATGTATCCGCGAGGCGCGTGAACGCACCATCTTCATCAATACGGGGTTTCTCGATCGCACCGGCGACGAGATTCATACTTCGATGGAAGCCGGGCCCATGTTGCCCAAAGGCGAGATGAAATCCACCGCCTGGCTCACTGCCTACGAAGACAACAACGTTGATACCGGCCTGGCCTGCGGCCTGCGCGGCCGCGCCCAGATCGGCAAGGGGATGTGGCCGGCGCCGGACAATATGGCCGCCATGATGGAAGCCAAGATCGGCCATCCCGAGGCTGGCGCCAACTGTGCCTGGGTGCCGTCGCCGACCGCCGCCACGCTGCACGCCATCCACTACCACCGCTGTGACGTGCTGGCGCGCCAGAGCGAGCTGCAATCGCGCCACCGCGATTATCTCGAGGATCTGCTGACCATTCCGCTGCTCGATCGCGAGCTGTCGGCCGACGAGATCGCCAAGGAGCTGGACAACAACTGCCAGGGCATCCTCGGCTATGTCGTGCGCTGGGTCGACCAGGGCGTGGGCTGCTCGAAGGTGCCGGACATCACCGATACGGCGCTGATGGAGGACCGGGCGACCTGTCGCATCTCGTCGCAGCATATCGCGAACTGGCTGCACCACGGCATCACCAATGAAAACGACGTGCGCGAGACCCTGATGCGCATGGCCAAGGTTGTCGATCGCCAGAACGAGGGCGACCCGAACTACAGGCCGATGTCGGCGGACTTCGATGCCTCGATCGCCTTCCAGGCGGCCTGCGATCTGGTGTTCAAGGGGGCGGCGCAGCCATCGGGCTATACCGAACCGGTGTTGCACGCGCGCCGGCGCGAGCTCAAGGCGGCCCGGCCCGGCTGACCGGTCCGGTCGAGAGTCGGCGGCAAAAAAAAGCCCCGCGATCGCGGGGCTTTTTTCGTGGGCGGATAGCTGGACGATGCTGTTCAGCCGCCGAGCATCGTACGCAGTGTCAGATAATGGAACATCCAGATCGTCAGGCCGATGGCCATGAAGAACAGCGGCACGGTCAGCGCCAGCGACAACGTGTGCCAGATCATGGTCGGGGACAGATCCAGCTTGAACAGCAGGAAGAGCTGCCCCAGGCCGGCGATCACGGCGAGTACCGTGATCCAGGTCACGGTATCCGTCTGCGACATATCGAACCCGACCGTAACCAGGCAGGCAATGCCCATGGCCACGGTGCCCAGTACGAAGGCCGCGATGTACGTGGCGCTGCTCGCGCCGCGGACTTCCGGGTGAGTCAGCGGGTTGTGATGATCATGTGCCATCAGCTCGCTCCCATGAGATAGACGTAGGTATAGACGCAGACCCAGATCAGGGCCTGGAAGAACCAGAAGATGCGCAGGTTCACGAAGCGACCGACCGTTGCTTCAGTGAAGCCTTCGCGCGACAGCTGGATCATCAGTGCCGCCATCCAGATCAGGCCGACCAGCACGTGGCCGCCGTGCACCCAGACGATGGTCCAGAAATCCGACAGGAACGCACTGGCCTGCGGCACGGCGCCTTCGCCGACCAGATTGGCGAACTCCCACACCTCCACCAGGATGAACAGCACACCCAGCCCCAGCGACGCGCCCATCCAGCGCGTGACACCGGCTCGGTCGTCGTTCTTGAGCGACACGCTGGCCAGGCCGAACATCAGTACGCTGGCAAACAGAAACAGCGTGGGCAGCAGGCCTTCGACCGGATCGATCACCTGGCCCGCGGTAATGTTGCTGCTGCCATAGGCATGCAGATACACGCCATGCGCCGCGAACAGCCCGGCGAAGATCATGGCGTCGCTCATCATGTAGAGCCAGAACCCGATCGAGCGCAGAGCGATCGTGTCCGGGTGGCCGGCGTCCGGTGCCCAGAGCGTGATCGAATCGCGATCGCGGTATCGGTTGTTGTCGTGTTGTGACATAACGATTGTCTCCGGTTGCGCGATCAGTGCTGCGTCACGGGTGATTCCTGCCCGCCGCTCTGGTGGGTCGACGCCTGCTCGCGATCATGCTCCCGTTCCAGAAAGGCTTTTTCGATACGCTCGACTTCGGCCGCGGGCACGGTGTAGTCGATGTCCTTCTGGAACATGCGGAAGATCAGCGTGGCGATCACGCCCAGCAGGGCGAAGCCGGCCAGCCACCAGACGCGCCATACCGCGGCGAACCCGAACACACCGGTAAAGAAGGCCAGCACGATCGGCACCATGGTGTTTTTCGGCATGTGGATGTCGGCGTAATAGGGCGGCTCAAGCGACGTCAGGCCACGGTCGCGTCGCCACGCCCATTCGTCGATCGAGTGCACCACCGGTGTCGCCGCGAAGTTGTAGAACGGCGGCGGGCAGTGCGTGGCCCATTCCAGGCTGCGTGCGGTCTCCCAGGCATCGGTGCCGGTCACGGCGTTCTTCTTGCGATCGCGGATCGAGACCACGATCTGCAGCAGGAAGGCGAAGATCGAGGCCACATACAGGCCGATGCCCAGCACTTCCAGCAGCAGCAGCGGCCACCAGCCCGGATGGGCGATGTAGTCCAGGCGACGGGTCATGCCGAGAAAGCCCAGTGCGTACATCGGCACGAACACGAATACCGAGCCGGCCCAGAACAGCCAGAAGAAGATCTTGCCAAGCCGCTCGTCCAGGCGGAAGCCGAAAACCTTCGGCCACCAGAACGCGACCGCGCCGAACAGGGCAAAGACGATGATCAGGAACATGTTGTGGAAATGCGCCACCACGAACACGCTGTTGTGCGAGACGTAGTTGATCGCCGGAATCGCCAGCATCATGCCGGTGGCGCCGCCGCCGATCAGCAGCAGGATCGCGCCCAGCGCCCACAGCATGGGCGTTTCCAGGCGAACACGCCCCTTCACCATCGTGAACACCCAGTTGAACACCTTCACCCCGGTCGGGATGCCCACCAGCATGGTGGCGATACTGAAGAAGGTGTTGACCTCCGGACCCTGGCCCATGATGAAGAAATGGTGCAGCCACACCGCCCACGACACGCCAGCGATACCCATGGTCGCGACGATCATGGCGTTGTGGTTGAACAGGGGTTTCTCCGAGAACGCCGGTACGATTTCCGACAGGAAGCCGAAGGCCGGCAGCACGACGAAATACACCTCCGGGTGGCCCCAGATCCAGAACAGGTTGGTGTACATCATGAAGTTGCCACCGCCGTCGGCGGTGAAGAAGTGCGTGCCCACATAACGATCGAGGGTGAGCAGCAGCAGCGCCACGGTCAGCACCGGGAACGAGGTGAGGGCGATGATGTTGGTGCCGAGCGTGGTCCAGGTGAACATCGGCATGCGCATCAGCGTCATGCCGGGCGCGCGCATCTTGAGAATGGTGGCAATCAGGTTGACGGCACCCACCGTGGTGCCGATCGAACTGATCTGGATCACCCATATCCAGTAGTCCACGCCGACGCTTGGACTGTGCGCGAGCTGGGTCAGGGGCGTCAGGCCCACCCAGCCGGCGTGCGAGAAATCGCCGATGAACAGCGAGGCCATCACCAGGATCGCCGCGACGTTGGTCATCCACAGGCCGATCGCGTTGAGAAACGGATAAGCCATGTCGCGGGCGCCGATCTGGATCGGCATGATCAGGTTCATGAACCCGACCAGCAGTGGCGTGGCGGCCAGGATGATCATGATCGTGCCGTGCGCCGTGAACACCTGGTCCATGTGATACGGCGTGAGATAGCCGTGCGCCGCACCCAGAATCCCGGGCGAATTGGCGCCTACGGCGGCCGCTTGCTGGGTACGGATCATCAGGGCGTCGAAAAAGCCGCGGAACAGCATGATCAGGCCGACCACGATGTACATCACGCCGATCTTCTTGTGATCGACGGTGGTCAGCCATTCACGCCACAACCAGCCCCAGAGCTTGAAGTAGGTCAGGGCGGCGACCACGGCCAGGCCCCCGCCCATCGCCAGCACGAATGCAAAGCCGATGACCGGGTTGTTGTAATGCAGCTGCAACAGCAGCGGCAGACGGCCCCAGAACCAGTTCCACGGCCCTTGTAGATCAACAAACATCAGTTATTGCCTCGGTTCGGTGTGCCGGTGGCATGCGCCTTGAATTCCTCGCCTTGCATATCCTCGGTCATGAAGATGGGCTTGACGGTCTTGAGTTCGCCGGACTTGACCTTCGCGATCACCTTGTTGAACAGATGCGGGGCGACCTGCCCGTACAGCTGCCAACTGTTGCCGGTATTCACCGTGGGTTGGGCGAACTGCTTGAATTTCGACCACGTCATCTGGTGCGAGGAGGCCTGGGCCTTGGCGATCCATTGATCAAAGGCCTGCGGGGTGACCGCCTTCATCTTGTAGTTCATCCAGGAGAAGCCGGGGCCGCTGAACTCGGTCGAGAACCCGCGGTAGTCGCCGGTGCGATCGAGATAGAAGTTATGCCTGGTGCGCATGCCCGGCATGACGTAGATCTGGTTGATGACCTTGAGCACGTAGAAGTCGTTGGTCACGCTGGCGGATGTCAGCCGCATCTCCACTTTGCGCTTGGTCGGTACGACCAGCCGATTCGCGACCGCGATACCCTGGTCAGGGTAGACGAACAACCACTGCCAGTCGGTAGTGATCACGTCGATCTTCAGTGGCTTCTGATGATTGCCGGAGGCGGCGACGGCACGCTGCACCGACCGGGGTTCGTATGGCCCGACCGCGCGAATGCCCTGGTAGCTGAAGTAGGACATCACGCCCACCAGCATCAGCGGTACGCCCCAGACCACGATTTCGACCAGCCAGGAATGATTGAAGGTCGGATCGTAGCGGCCACTGCCCCCTTGCCGATAGCGGAAGAATGCCCATATCACCAGTGCAGTCGCCGGTATGATCACCACGGCCAGCAACAGGATGTCGACGATCAGGTAATAGACGGAAGACTGGGCCAGCGGACCGTTCGGGTTCAGGATCCAGAGCCAGTCATCGGAACTGCAACCGGCAAGGGGCAACAGCATCAGCAGGAGAAGGAAAGCCTTCAACGCGTGGCGGCAATTCACTGTTTTCATGAGCGATCAGTTCCACTGGATGGGCGACGACCGGGCGAAGCGGGCGTATCCGTTCTCACCAGAATACGGCACGAACTACACCGCAGACGCAGCAATTCGAGTGCGTGCCATAGTGCGGCACACGTCTCTTGCAGTAACGTCGTACGCAATTAAGACGATAGTCGGATGCGTAGCGCGCGCCATGTTGCACCAGATTGCGTCATGCGTCCATTCCATGAACCCTGACGCGTTTGGGTTGGCTCGTGGTTTTTTCAGTCAGTACAGCATGTTGCGGCTGATGAAAGAGACATTCGACCGGTCGTCGTGCTCGGGCGGTGACCGCGGCCACCGCCGTGGTCGACCGCCGGCAGGATGCGGACGCGCCGCGGTACTGCCGGCCTGTCTGTTTCGATCGCGCCGTTACGCCCTCGTACCGCGGTCGATGAGTTTGCCGTTAATATAACGAATTGATGCCGCACATCGGCCAACGAATTCGCCACAGGCGCTCGCTTCGCCGGGAGGCCGCCCGATGATGAACCTGCATCATCTTGCGATTTTCCATGCCGTAGCGCGTACCGGCAGCTTGTCGCGCGCCAGTGGCGTGATGCACGTCACGCAGCCCGCCTTGTCGCGTGAACTGCGCGCCTTCGAGCAGCGCCTCGGGGTCCGGTTGTTTGATCGCCATCCGCGCGGCATGCGGCTCACCGAGCCGGGGCGTTTGCTCGCCGACTACGCCGCGCGCCTGTTTGCGCTCGAAGCCGAAGCCCGTGCCGCCATGGACGCCGCGGCGGGCGCACGGGCCGGCCGGTTTGCGATCGGCGCCAGCAATACGGTAGGAACGTATGTGCTGCCGGCGATACTCGCGGCCTTCGGTCGCGCGCAGCCGGCGATCGACATTGCATTGCACGTCGACAACACCCGCCACGTCGCCGAGGGCGTGGCCGACATGCGTTACCTGATCGGTTTCATTGAAGGCCCCTTGCATGTGGGCGGGCTGACGGCCACGACCTTTCGCACCGATGTGATCGTGCCGGTACTCTCGGCAGGTCTGGCGCGCGAGACCGACGACCGCAGCACATTGCCGCTGCTGCTGCGCGAACCCGGATCCGGCACGCGTGAACTCATCGAGAGCCGAATCGCCACCACGCCCATGGCCGGCGCCTCGGTCATGGAATTCAGCAATACGGAAGCGCTCAAGCAGGCCGCGATTCATGGCGGCGGGGTGGCCTGGTTGCCTCGTATCGCCATCGTCGATGAACTCGCACGCGGCGTGCTGGTGGTGTTCGGCTCGGATGCATTGCAGATCACCCGGGAGCTGAGGCTGGTCACGCGACGCGGCGCTTATCTGCCGCCGGCGGCCAGGGCGTTCATCACCGCCGCGATGTCGGCGGACTGAGCCGGCGAAGGCGCGGCCCGCATAGCGAGGATATCGCTATGCCTTAAAGGCATGGATGCGTTCATTAATAAGCAATACAAGGCAGAGCCCGGGTGCGGTAGCTTGGAGTTTGGGATATAACAAAATAGCCAAGAAGAATAACGGGAGCTGCCATGTCGGATGTCGCCCGGCCCCACGAGCCCGCACTTCCACGTTGGGCCAAGGTCATCGATCAGACCACCTGCATCGGCTGTCATGCCTGCACTACGGCGTGCAAGTCGGAAAACGATGTGCCGGTCGGCGTATCGCGGACGTACGTAAAATCCGTCGATGTCGGCGCGTTTCCGGATTCGCGTCGTGCCTTTCAGGTCACGCGTTGCAATCAATGCATGGATGCGCCGTGCGCCACGGCCTGCCCGACCGGGGCGATGTACAAGCGCGCCGACGGCATCGTCGACTTCAACAAGGACATCTGCATCGGCTGCAAGGCCTGTATCGCGGCTTGCCCGTACGACGCGATCTTCATCAACCCCGAGGATCATTCGGCCGAGAAGTGCAATTTCTGCTCGCACCGGATTGATTCCGGCCTGGAGCCGGCCTGTGTGACGGTCTGCCCGACCCAGTCGATCTTCGTCGGCGACCTCAACGACCCGGACTCGCGCGTGGCCCAGGCGGTCAACCGGGAGCCGGTGATGGTACGCAAGCCGGAAAAGAGCACTCGCCCGAAGCTGTTCTACAAGGGCGCCCACCAGGCCACGCTCGATCCGCTGGCCGCCACGCGCCCGGCCGGCGGGCAGTTCGCCTGGGCCCAGCAGGCCAAAGGCAGCGGCGGCTTTGCCGACAACATCGTGCCGTCCGGCAATCCGCTCGGCGGCAATTCCTCGGCGGCCACCAAGCTGTCCTACGACCAGACCCACCGCAGCCCCTGGGACTGGCGCGTTTCGGCCTATACCTGGACCAAGAACATCGGCAGCGGCATGTATCTGATGGCCTGGCTGCTGGTCGCGACCGGCTTCATGGATGCGGGCAATCCGCTGTGGCGCTGGGTCGCACCCGTCGGCTGCGGTTTCTTCGTGGCCGTGACGTGCCTGCTGCTGGTGGCCGATCTGTCGCATCCGTTCCGGTTCTGGATGATCTTCTGGCGAGGCCGATGGGAGAGTTGGCTGGTCAAGGGCGGCGCGATCCTGGTCGCCTACAGCGCGCTGCTGCTGGTGCATTTCATCTCCAGCATCTTCGGCGCGACCTGGGTATCGGTGTGGCTGATGGCGCCGGGCGCGATCCTGGCGGTGCTCAGTTCGATCTATACCGCCTTCCTGTTCGGTCAGGCGAAGGCCCGCGATCTGTGGCAGAACCCGCTGCTGGCCCCGCACCTGCTCACCCAGGCGATGGCCGCCGGCTCGGCGGTCGTGGTGCCGTTCGCCATGATCTTCGCGCCCGAGACCACCCAGTTCGTGCTCTGGATGACCGGCGCGGCGACGTTACTGCATCTGGTCTTCGTGGGCGCCGAGTTCACTGCGCCCAGCCCCAGCGAGCATGCCGGCATCGCCCATTACGAAATGACGCGTGGCCGCTTCCGGACGTTTTTCGCGGTCGGCGTGGCGCTGTCTGCAATCGGCCTGCTCGCCCCCTGGCTCGGCGTCTGGGTGTGTCTGTTCGCTTTCCTCGGCCCACTGGCCTATGAGCATGCCTTCGTGCAGGGCGGCCAGGCCGTACCGCTGGCCTGAGGGATACGAGATGCGTTCGCAAAGACTCTTTGTCCGCAGATCGACGCCGATCCATGCAGGTATAAAACAACGACGAGCGCGGACTCGTGGTCCTCTACGCCCGAGTCGGCGCTACAAGCAGCGGGATTCCGATGCAGAAGGCATTTTCATCCGCAGATGCATACAGATGAACGCAGATAAAACAATGCGATGTTTTTCATTCCGCGTGGCTGACAATTGTTTCGGTCGTGATGATCTACGCCGTGGTTCGTCGCTACCCGAGAATTGTCGCTCCGATCTGCGTGAATCTGTGTCGATCCGCGGACGGATTGGTTTGACGCACGGCCCGCGCATCGCGGCGTGCCGGCGCCTGGAGGATCGGCCATGAAACCCACGAACTGGATCGCGGCACTCAACGCTCGGGTCTCGGCATTCAAAAGCGAGACCGAGGCGCAGGGCAAGACGTTCTACCCCGGCGCCAGCCGTATCAACCTCGCGAGCTTTCCGCCCAGGGAACACTGGGACGACTGGATCGCGCTCGAGCCGGTGCCGGGTACCGGCAAGCGGCAGGAAAAACACTACATGCTGGTGCCGACCACCTGCTTCAACTGCGAATCGGCCTGCGGCCTGCTCGCCTATGTGGACCGCGAAAGCCTGGAAGTGCGCAAGTTCGAGGGGAATCCCGAACATGCCGGTTCCCGCGGTCGCAACTGCGCCAAGGGCCCGGCCACCATCAACCAGGTCACCGACCCGGATCGCATTCTGTATCCGCTCAAGCGCGCCGGCGCACGGGGCGAGGGCAAATGGGCGCGCGTGAGTTGGGACGAGGTGCTGGATACGCTGGCCGGGCGTATCCGTCGCGCCATCGTCGAAAAACGCCACCGCGAGATCATGTATCACGTCGGCCGGCCCGGCGAGGACGGCTTCACCGAGGACATTCTCAAAGCCTGGGGCGTGGACGGGCACAACTCGCATACCAACATCTGCTCGTCCAGCGGGCGGGCCGGTATTCAGTACTGGATGGGCTACGACCGGCCGAGCAACGATTTCGCCAACGCGGATGTAATCCTGCTGACCAGCGCGCATCTGGAAGCCGGGCACTACTTCAATCCGCACGCCCAGCGCATCATGGAAGCCAAGAAGCGCGGCGCGCGGCTGATTGTGGTGGATGTGCGTATGTCCAACACCTCCACCCATGCCGACCACTGGATCGCGCCGTATCCGGGCAGCGAACCCGCGATCTTCCTCGCCGTGGCGCGGCATCTGATCGAGACCCGGCGCTATAACCGCGAGTTTGTGCGCCGCTGGTGGAACTGGCACGAATACATGAGCGCCGAGCACCCGGCCGCGCCGGCCACCTTCGAGGCCTTCGAAAAAGTGCTCGGCGCGCTCTATGCCGACTACACCTTCGAATACGCGGCGGCCGAATCGCAGGTGTCGGAGGCACAGATCGAGGCCATGGCCGAGACCATCGCCGGGGCGGGCACCCGATTCTGTAGCCAGAACTGGCGCTCGGCGGCGGCCGGCAATCTTGGCGGCTGGCAGGTCTCGCGCACGATGTTCCTGCTCAATGCCCTGCTGGGGGCGATCGGTGTGGAAGGGTCGACCTATCCCAGCGGCTGGACCAAGTTCGTCGGCAAGCGCCCGGTCAGCGCCGGCCATCCGGCGCACTGGAACGACCTGACCTTCCCGCTCGAATACCCGCTCGGCATGAACGAGATGTCGTTCCTGCTGCCGCATTTCCTCAAGGAAGGCCGCGGCACCATCGATACCTACTTCACCCGCGTCTACAACCCGGTCTGGACCAATCCCGGCGGCTTCGACTGGGTCGAGATGCTGTCGGACGAATCGCGGATCGGCCTGCATGCCGCGCTCACCCCGACCTGGAACGAAACCGCCTACTTCGCGGACTTCGTGCTGCCGATGGGTCATGCCTCGGAGCGCCACGATCTCGTCTCGACCGAGACCCATAACGAAAACTGGGTCACCTTCCGCCAGCCGGTGGCGCGGGCGGCCCGCGAGCGCCTCGGTGAAACCATCACCGACACGCGTCAGGTCAATCCCGGCGAGGTGTGGGAGGAAAACGAATTCTGGCTGGAGCTGACCTGGCGGATCGACCCGGATGGATCACTCGGCATCCGGGGCCACGTCGAGTCGATGAAAAGCCCCGGCGAGCGCATCTCGCTGGACGAGTACTACGGCTGGATCTTCGAGCATTCGATCCCGGGTCTGCCGGCAAAAGCCGAGGCCGAGGGCCTGACGCCGCTGGCCTACATGCGCCGCTACGGCAACGTCTCGATTGGCGCGGTGGGCGAGGCCCTGTACGAAAATCCGGTGCCGGACACCGAGCTGGAGGACGAACACATCGACCCGCACGGCCGCGTCTATACCCGTGCGCCAGCCCCGCCCCGGGTCAACGGCGCGCCCACGCCCGACCCGGCGCCGGACGCCGAGGGCCGCCGTCCGGCGGGCGTGGCGATCGACGGCACAGTCCGCGCCGGTTTTCCCACGCCGAGCGGGCGGCTGGAGTTCTATTCCTCGACGCTGGCGCAATGGGGCTGGCCGGAAGCCGCGCTGCCGACCTATATCAAAAGCCATATCCACCGCGACAAACTCGCCGCCGACCAGATGCCGCTGATTCCGACCTTTCGCCTGCCGACCCAGATCCATACGCGCGGCGCCAACGCGAAATGGCTCAGCGAGCTGGCCCACAACAACCCGGTCTGGATTCATCCGCGCGACGCGGACCGGCTCGGCATTGCCGACGGCCAGCGTATTCGCGTGGAAACCGAACTCGGCTTCTTCGTCGCCGAAGCCTGGGTCACCCAGGGCATTCGCCCCGGCGTGGTCGCCTGTAGCCACCACATGGGCCGCTGGCAGTTCACCGGCACGAGCGATCACCACCAGCGCACGATGGAAACCACGCTGGCGCACGACGGCCGGGGCTGGTCGCTCAGGCCGGTCGAGAACAAGCAGCCGCTGGCCCCCCAGTCCGGCCCTGACGCCAGGCGCGTGTGGTGGACGGCGGTGGGCGTGCATCAGAACCTCACCTTTGGCGTGCATCCAGACCCGATTTCGGGCCAGCACTGTTGGCACCAGGCGGTGCGCGTGCGCCCGGCCGAGCCCGGCGACGTGCCGGGCCAGATCCATGTCGATCTGGAGAAATCCGACGCCGTCTATCGCGAGTGGCTGGCCATGACGCGCCCGGCGGACAAGGTCTCGCCCGACGGCACACGTCGCCCGGGCTGGCTGCTGCGCCCCCTCAAGCCGACCGCCGACGCCTGTCAGCTGCCGGAGCGCACGGCGTGAGCACGAGCGCTTCGGCCGACCTGCTGCGACTGCTGGCCGCTGTGGCCGAGTCGCCGTCGTCACCCCATGACGACTATGCCCGTGCGCTGGGCTTGCCGCCGTTGCCCCATGCCGACGACTGGCGCATCGCGCATACCGGGGCTTTTATCGAGCAATGTCCGCCGTTCGCTTCGACGATTCTGGGCGAGGGCGGCCAGATCGGTGGCGCGGCGGCCGCCCGGGTCGCCGATTTCCGGCGTCTGCTGGGGGCCGCGGTCGACGAGGCGGCGCCGGATGTGTTGTCGACGCTGCTGGCCGACTACGCCGAGCTGGTCGAGCGTGCGACGACCGATGCGCGGGCCGGGCATGCGCGCACCGCGCTGCTCTGGGAGCATCTGCTGTCCTGGACGATGCCGTATCTCGACGCGCTCGGCCGCAGCGCGCCGGCACCTTACGACGGCTGGGCCGGGCTGGCGCGCGAGGTACTGCTTGCAGAGGCCGATGCGGTCGCGCCGCCGACGGTTTTGCCGCTGTCGCTTCGTGCAGCCCCGGCGCCACCCGATCTGGCTGGTGCCGAGTCGGTGGACGCGGCCGTGCGCGCACTGCTGGTGCCCGCCGCCAGCGGCATCGTGCTCTCCAAGGCCGATCTCACCCGTGCCGTGATCGCGCTCGAAGCCGGCCTGATCCAGAACAGCCGCGCCTTCGCCTTGCGCCAGCTCGTGACCCAGGACGCGCCGGCCGCGCTCGATTGGTTGAGCGTCGAAGCGTATCGCCAGGCCGGCGCGCGGGCCGACGAAATCGAAGCGCTCGGCGTGGTGGGCAAATTCTGGTCGGCCCGCGCGCAGTCCACGGCCGCGGCCCTGGCCGATTTGGCCGGCGCGGCGCGTCAAGCGTTCGCCCGGCGTGCATGAGCGCGGGCGTCGCACGCGCCGTGCCCGCCGTGCCCTGTTTTTTGATCCCGACAACCCCGATACTGACGACCGATGAGCGAGCCAAACGAACAATCTTCTAATGCCTGCCCCGAGGAGCACGAGCCGGACTATCGCTTCACCCTGGCCAACGAACGCACGTTTCTGGCCTGGATTCGTACCGCGCTGGCGCTGTTGGCGGGTTCGGTCGCGATCGTGCAACTGGTCCCCGACCTCGGCATACCCGAAGGCCGCCAGGCAATCGCGGCGTTGCTCGCCATCGTCAGCATGGCGGTGGTGGCCGGCAGCGCGCTGCGCTGGCGGGCTTCGCAGCGCGCCATGCGCATCGATGCGCCGCTGCCCTCCACGCTGATGCCCTGGCTGCTGGCGCTGGGCGTGATCGTGGTCGGTTTGATCATCATGCTGTTGGTGCTCATCTACGGCGTGAAAACCGGTGCCTGAGCGTCTGATACCCGGCCGGCCGGGGCTCCAGGCCGAGCGTACCGATCTCGCCTGGGCGCGCACTTCGCTGGCCTTCGCGGTCAACGGTGTATTGCTGTTGTTCCGGCATGACATGTCGGCGCCGTTGTGGTTGCACCTGACCGCGGCGGCTCTGGCGGTCGGCCTGCTCATGTTCGCGCTGTTTACCTCGCGGCAACGGCGCAAGACCCTGGAGCGCCGGCCGCTGCCGGAGCCGCTGGCCGACTGGGTGTCGCTCGGGCTGCTTGCCTGCGGCACGATACTGCTGGCCGTGATTACGCTGGTATTGGTGCTGGCACCGGTGTGGTCGCGTTGGTAGCCGCTCGCTGCGGCAAGTCGCCGCGCGCACGCCGGCGATGTGGGCGCACTGGCCCCCTGGATTGTTACGCTGGCGTCGGTGATCACGCCCTGCCACTGGGTCTCGGCAACGGCTTGAGCGCGGCCGTCGTTGCGCTGGCCGGACGGCTGCTCCTTGGGCGCCGTTTCGGCGGGTGACCGCGGACCGAGTGTTATCATGCGAGGATCGTGCCGGCCGAAACGGGTATCGACGTGCCGCATGATTCGGTTTTAATGAGGGATTCAAATGAAACGGTTTCAATCGTGGGCCGCGCGGCTGAGCGCAGCGGCCATCGTACTGGTGGCGGCCACCGGCATCGTCGCCACTGCCCAGGCGGAAACGGTCAAGTTCGGTGCCGCGCCGTGGCCGGGGGTGACCGTGAAGACCACGGTCGCCCGCCAGCTTCTGGAAGCGATGGGCTACAAGACCAACCTCACCAACGCCAGCTGGACCATCGATCTTCAGGGGGTGGCGCGCGGCGACGTGGATGCCGATCTGGGCATCTGGATGCCCACCCAGAAGTCGACCGTCGAGCCGATGGTGAAGTCCGGCAAGATCAACCTCCTGGTCAAGAATGTGCCGGACGCGAAATATGATCTGGTGGTACCGAGCTACGTCTGGAACGCCGGCGTGCACAGCATCGCCGACCTGAACAAGCATGCCGCCAAGTTCCACCATCGCATCTACGGCATCGAGGCCGGCAACGACGGCAATGAAATCGTCAAGGCCGCGATCAAGAACAACACCTACAACCTGGGCAGCTGGAATCTGCGTCCGTCGTCCACCGCGGTCATGCTGACCGAGGCCGGCCGCAAGATCCGGAAGAAACAGTGGATCGTGTTCCTCGGCTGGAAGCCGCACTGGATGAACATCAAATACGACCTCCACTATCTCAAGGATCCAAAGAAAATCTGGGGCGGCGGTTCGTCGGTCTACACCGCCATCAATCCGGCGTTCGAAAAGAGCAACCCGAATGTCACCCGCTTCCTCAAGCAAATGGTGGTGCCGTCCAAAATCCAGAGTCAGTGGATTTACGAGTATGGCTACAAGCACCAGTCGGCGAAGAAAGTGGCCGACAACTGGATCAAGGGCCATATGGATACGGTCGCCCAGTGGCTGGACGGCGTGAAGACCGCCGACGGCTCGGGCGACGCGCTGGCCGCGGTGAAGAAGAAACTGGGCAGTTGATCGACTGCTAAAGCGCCAGCTTCGCGCTGGCCGGGCCGGAGTCCGCGTGGCGGGCTCCGGCTTTTTTATTGTGTGCGTTGGCGCGCCGAAAACACCGCCGGGCCGGCGATCAGGATGATCAGCACGCGCAGCATGTTGTGTACGGTCACGAAGGCCGGTTCGATGCCGAGTGCCAGGGCGATCAGCGAGATGCCCGACATGCCGCCCGGTGAGAAGGCCAGGAACAGGGCCTCCAGGTCCAGTCCGGTCAGGGCATGCAGGCTGAAGGCGAAGCCGGCGGATATGACGAGCATGGCCAGGGTCGAGGCCAGCGACAACAGCAGTCCCCGCCGGACCTCGGCGAAGCTGGCGCCCGCGAATTGTGCGCCGATGGAACTGCCGAGCACGACTTCGGCGATCAGGATCGGGGCATTGGGTACATGGACGGTGGCCAGGCCGCTGACCTGAACCACGCCCATCGCCATCAACGGCCCGAGCATGATCGCACCCGGCAGCCGCAGCACTTTAGAGGCCGCGGCGCCGATGGCGCCGACCCCGACCAGGATCAACCAGTGGCTGGCCGGCACATCGGCCAGCGCGACATAACGGTTCGCGTGCCCCGGGCCGACGTGGCCCGCCAGCAGATGGAAGCCGAACACCAGCACGAACACCACCAGCACGATCCGAACGGCATGCATGAGGGCGATCACGCGTTCGGCGCCGCCGTAGTCGGCCCCGATCACGGTCATGGCCATGAAGCCGCCCGGCGCGGCCGAGAAATAGGCCGTGGGCGCGTCGTAGCCGCCGACGCGGCGAAAGAACAAATACTGGGCGGTGGTCACCAGCCCGACGTAGAGTGCCACCGCGCACAGCGAGATCGGCCAGCGCGCGAGATTGCCGAGAATGGACGGCTGTAGCGTGGCGCCGATCATCAGCCCGATCACCACCAGCACGACGTTGCGCAGCCACTTGGGGATACGCGCGGTGACGCCGCTCATCACCGTGATCGCGGTGCCGGTGATCGCGCCCAGCAGCCAGGGCATGGGCAGATGGGCGAGCGCGAACACGCCGCCACCGGCGGTGGCGGCTGCCAGGGCCGCGGCCAGGGGTCGCAGCGCAGCGGCCGCGCGCCGGAGATCGGTCATGCGGCGCCTACCGGCTGAACGAGGGCAGCCAGAGCGCGATCTGCGGGAAGACAATCACCAGGGCCAGACCGACCAGCCCCATCAGCGCGTAGGGCAGTGAGCCACGCAGCACGTCGGTGATGGTGTAGTCGTCCGATAGCGACTGGACCACGAACAGGTTCATGCCGACGGGCGGCGTCACCGCGCCGATCTCCATGTTGATCACCAGGATCACGCCGAACCAGATCAGATCG
Source organism: Salinisphaera sp. SWV1 (assembly GCF_052044155.1). Lineage (NCBI taxonomy): Bacteria > Pseudomonadati > Pseudomonadota > Gammaproteobacteria > Salinisphaerales > Salinisphaeraceae > Salinisphaera > Salinisphaera sp. SWV1. The sequence goes on along the minus strand of NZ_JBQDYE010000018.1, from coordinate 51,967 downwards.
ATGTCCAGCGCTTTGAGCGCCGGCAGCAGGATCGGCACGGTGACCAGGATCGCCGCCGAGGCATCCATGAACATGCCGAGCAGCAGATACAACGCATTGATGGCGATCAGAAATTGCCACTGGGCGAGCTGCAGGCTGTCGAGCCAGCTTGCCACGTCCTGCGGCACGCGCAGCAGCGATAAGGTATTGCCGAACACCGAGGCGCCGGCAATCAGCATCAGAATCATCGCGCTGGTCTTGACGCTGTCCAGCGTGGCCAGCCCCAGCAGGCGGGCGCCCAGCGTGCGTTTCACGACGAGGGTCAGGATCAGTGCATAGGCGACGCCGATGGCCGCGGCCTCGGTGGGCGTGGCCAGGCCGGCGTAAATACTGCCCAGCACCACCACGATCATGGCCAGGCTGCCGATCATGCCGAGCGACATCGGCGGCAGGTCGTCCCCGGTATCGGCGGTGGCCGTGCGGGCCGGCGCGCCGGCCGCAGCGCGCGCGCCGCCCGCGGTACGGACCACCGTATAGGCCGCGAACAGCAGTGCCAGCATCAGGCCGGGCAGAATGCCGGCCAGGAACAGTTTGCCGACCGAGGCGCCGGTGACCAGCGAATAGAGAATCAGCGAGATGCTCGGCGGAATCAGGATGCCGAGGCTGCCCGCGACGGCCACCGCGCCGGCGGCCATGCGCTTGTCATAGCCGCGCTGGATCATCTCCGGAATGCTGATCGAGCCGATGGTGGCGGCGGTGGCGGTCGACGAGCCGGAAATGGCCGCGAAAATGGCGCTCGCCAGGATCGCGGCGATGACCAGTCCGCCTGGCAGACGCCGGGTCATGCGTTGGGCGAAGTCGAACAGGTCCCGCCCGGCCTCGCCCTTGAGCATGATCTGGCCCATGAGGATGTACAGCGGGATGGCGATGATCACGAACGAGTTCACGTCCGAGTACGAAATCTGGGCCAGGGCGTTGATGCCGGGATCGACGCCGATCGTGAGCATGTAGCCGAGTACGCCGCTGATCAGGAGTGCGATCGCGATCGGCACGCCCAGAATCAGCAGAGCGAACAGGGCCACGAGCATCAGGATGAAATGCATAGTCGGCTACCGAAAAAACACGCGAGGTGGGAAGAGGGTCGGAAGGGCGGCGGGGCGTCCTGTCAGTCGGCGGGCTGGGTCGCTGCGGGTGCGGTGCCGGCCAAAAGCGCGAGCAGCTTGTGAACCTCGGCGGCCAGCCAGCCGGCGCCGCCCACCGGCAACGCCAGTTTGGCAACCCAGACCGGCCACTGGGCGGTGTCCAGCGTCTTCTCGTTGAACATCCAGCTGCTGTGCGCCTGCGTGTAGCCCGAGTAGATAAACACCGCGAGAAAGCCGGCGACCAGCACGAATCGCACCAGGACCAGCACCATCGCCCCGCGCCCCAACAGATGTTCCAGCGAGATGCCGGAGGTGACGTGGGCACCGCGATAGCCGGTGTAGGCGGCGCCGAGGAAGGCGAGCCAGATCAGGGCGAAGGTGTCGAGATCGTAGGTCCAGGAATTGTCGATCGACACGGATCGCAGGGTAATGCCAAGCAGTACCGAGGTGGTCAGCATCAGGGTGATGACCGCGGCGACCGCCCCGGCGGTCTGCCCGAGCCACCCGAATACCCGGGCGGCGCCGGCCAGCACAGGCCGGCGCGCGCTGTCGGATCGCGAGAGAGGGTGACGCTCGCTGGTCATGGCCTGATCCGGTTACTGACTGACGGGGGCGTCGACGTCGTGCAGAATCTTCTTGCCCTCGGCGCCCGCATCCTTGAGATAGTTCTTGCGTGCCTGGGCTTCGGTGGCCTGCTGCCAGGTCTTGAGCTGGGCGTCGGTCGGACGATAGACATCATTGCCGTTCTTCTTCATCCGCGCGATGTCGTCCTTGAACTCTTTTTCGATCGCGGCGACCGCATCGTTTTCGGTGCTGGCCACGGCCTTCTTGATCGTTGCGCGCTGGCCCGGCTTCAGACTCATCCACCACTGGCGGTTGACCTGCACCGGGTAGACCAGCGGCGCATAGTGAATGGCCGTGACGTACTTGCCGACTTCATACCACTTGCGCGACACGATCGAGGACAAGCCGGATACGCCGCCGTCCAGCGTGCCGCGTTGCATGGCGGTATAGACCTCGCTGGAGTCCATCGCAACGGGGGTGGCGCCTTCGGATTTCAGGAACTGGGCCGAGAGCTTGCCCTCGGAGCGCAGCTTCAGGCCCTTGAGGTCGGAGGGCACCTTGATCGGGTGCTTGTTGTTGATATAGCTCAGCGCATAGCCGTAGAAACTCCAACCGATCACCTGGGTACCGAAACGGTTGAGTTGCTTGTTCACATCCTGCCCGAGCGGGCCGTGCAGTTTCTTCAGCAGGTTGGAGGCATCGTCGACCAGGAACGGGATGGTATCCCACTGCAGGGATGGTGCCTGGTTGGACCACCAGTGCATGCCGCTGATAACCATGTTGGCGGTGTTGTTCGCTACGCCCTGGCCGATGTTGGATTCCTTGAGCAGCGAGCCGGAGGGGAAGGTCTGCACGGCGATCTTGCCGTGGCTCATCGACTCGATCTTGTTCGCAATCTCCTGGCCCTGGTCGGCCACGGCCGTATTGGGCGGCATGTACCAGGCCATGCGGATAGTCAGGTCCGCAGCACTGGCGCTCTGGGCGCCCAGGAAGGCGAACGTCGCGACCAGCGCGCCGCCCACCCACTTGAAACCAACGCTTTGATTCTTTTGGGAATATCTCATACTCGTCTCACCCTGTTTCATGACCCCAAAGCGGCCGGCCCGCCGCATTCGTACATCAATGTATACACAGGAATGCGTACGGTGATAGACGACTAATGTTGTAGATCGCGGGCTACCGCGACCACACCGGCGCCTATTCGAAGGCCGCGCCGGTTTCGTCGGCGTTGAACATCTTAGCGCGCATCAGCTTCAGGCGTGCACGCTGGGCGTTGCGGATATGGGCCCGCGCGGCCGTTTCGGCGGCTGTTTCATCGCGGGCTTTCAAGGCCGCGATAATCGCTTCGTGTTCGTCGTGGGCGCTGTCGTAGCGCCCGACTACCCGCAGCGAGGTACCCCCGAGCAGTGCCATGGCATCGCGCAGGTCGAGCAGGGCATGTTCGAGAAACCGGTTATGGGCCGCGCGATAGAGCGAGGCATGAAACACCCGGTTCAGCTCGGCCAGCCGGTGCGGATCGTCCGCGAACGGCGGTTCGGAAGAGACCAGCTCGGCCAGTTCCTCGACTTCGGCGGCCGAGGCATGGCGGGCCGCGAAGCCGGCCGCCGAGCCTTCCAGAATTTCGCGCAGGTCGTACAGCTCCATGGTCTGCTGGTGATCCAGCGACGAAATCACCGCACCCTGATGCGGCACGATCGAGATCAGCCCCTTGCTCTCCAGCCGCCGGATGGCCTCGCGGGCGGGGGTACGACTGATGCCGAAGCGCTCGGCGATCTCGACCTCGCGCACGCGCGTGCCGGGTGCCAGCGAGCCGGACCGGATCGCTTCCTTGAGCTGCCGGTAGGCGGCTTCGCCGCGGGATACGTTATTGGCCATTTCTCCTCGTTGATCTCGCGCTCGCCGATGCGTTTTTCAGCGAGCTTATCGTATTGGATGGACCCGATCAGCCGCGCGCCGCGGCCCGCTGCTCGTGAGCGTGGCGCACCAGCGCGGCCACGCGGTGCAGGCCGTGCACGAACTTGCCGTAGGGCAGGCTGACGAACAGTGCGGCGACAATGCCCAGATGAAGGGTCAACGCCAGGCCCATCAAGGGTGTGGCACGCAGAATCAGCACGGCCAGTCCGGAGGCGCTGGTCGCCAGCAGCATGACGATGAACACCAGCCCGATGTCGGCCGGGCGCGATTTGCCCCGGGCCGATGCCGGCCGGCCGGTCAACAGCCCGATCGGGCCGGCGATCAGCCCGATACCGCCGAGCACGCCGAGGATGACCACCGGGTGCCAGACCGGGTAGGGCGCCTCATAGCCCAGGTAGTGACAGACCGTGGCCAGGCTGGTCGAGGCCAGGCACAGCACGAAGCCGTAAGCCGTGGCGTGGTGGCACCAGCGCCGATGATCGCTCGGCCGGCCCGACACGCCGGTACAACCCGGACCGCCGCCGTGCAGATAACGTAGCGTGGCCGTGTCGTGGATCGCCTGTCGGATCGAGCCCGCTGCCAGCGGTTCGCCGCCGTGGGTGGCCCGCCAGAAGCGGCGCACGCTCAGCGCCATGGCGAGAATCGCATAGCCGAGCAACGTGCCGAAGATCGCCACCAGTATGCCGTGCGGGATCAGGCGGTAGAAGGCGCCGTTGCCGGTATGGGTGGCGAACATCGCGCCCGCGGTATGCCAGCCGATCACGCCGGCGATGAATGCCGCCACGAAGGTCACGGCGGCGAGCCCGATCCAGAACGCATTGCGTGTGAACAGACCGGAGAACGCCGCGGGCCAGACATAACGCGGGTAGGAATTCTCGCGTAGATCGGCCATGGCCTGCGGCACGTTGATGCCGAACTCGTGCGGCGGTGCGTACTGGCAGGCGTCATAACAGGCGCCGCAGTTGTGGCAGAGATTCGACAGATAATCGACATCGGTTCCGTCGAAGGCACGCCGCAGTTCCATCGCCGGGAAGACCGCGCACAGCCCTTCGCAATAACGACAGGCGTTGCAGATCGACATCTGGCGCGCAACCTCGTCCTGATCCATGCGGGTCAGTTCGGCCAGATTGAAATCGGAAACATTGACGTCAGACATGGCTCGCGGCTCCTTCGCCGGCCAGACGGCCGAATACGCTGCCGATGGTCATGCCGATGCCGGCCAGATACCCCTGGCCGAGCACATTGCCGGCCATGATTTCGCCGGCGGCATAGAGGTTGTCAGCCGGCCGGCCGTCGGCCATCTGCATGCGCGCGCCGCGATCGACCTTCACGCCGAGATAGGTGAAGGTGATACCGCAACGCAGGGTGTAGGCATAGTAAGGCGGGGTATCGATCGGCCGCGCCCAGTGCGATTTCGGCGGCTCGATGCCTTCGGTATGACATGCGTCGTAGGCTGTGTGGTCGAAATGCCCGACCCGGCAGGCGGCGTTGAATTCATCGATCGACGCCCGGGTTGCCGCCGGGTCGAGGCCGATCCTTGCGGCCAGTTCCTCGATCGTGTCGGCTTTTGCCGGCGTGAACACCGACGGCATGAACAACTTGATCGACTTGGCATCGATGAACACATGCCCGACCTGTTCGGGCTGGCCCGCCACCAGCCGGCCCCAGATCGCATAGCGCTTGGGCCAGAAATCCTCGCCTTCGTCGTAGAAACGTTGTGCCTCGGCATTGAGCACGATGCCGAAGGGCACGCAGTCCAGACGGGTGACGATGCCGCCGTCGAACTTCGGCGCCCGTCCGTCGATGGCCACGGCGTGCCCCTGGGTGGCGTCGCCGACCTGAGCCACGCCGTTCTCGAGTAGCAGCCGCAGCAGTTCGCCACGGTTGTAGGGCGTGCCGCGGATCAGGAAATTGGCGGCGGCCGGCCCCCAGGCTTCGGTCAGCCATTCGAGGTTGGCTTCGAAGCCGCCGGAGGCGGCAACGAAAGCATTCGCCCGGATGGTCTCGCGTCCGCCTTCGTGTTCGACCGTAGCCGATTCGAAACGGCTGCCGGTGATCGCCATGTCCACGACGGTTGTTTCATAGCGCACGACGACGCCCAGCTTCCCGGCCGTGCGATAAAGGGCATTCAACAGGGTCTTGCCGCCCCCCAGAAAGAAGGCGTTGGTACGGCCGAGCGACAGCGTACCGCCCAGCGAGGGCTGATAGCGCACACCTTGTGCGTAGAGAAAATCCCAGAGCTCAACGGATTTCTCGAGCGTCAGGCGGGCGAGTTCGCGATCGGTGTGGCCGGCGGTCACCCGTAGCAGATCCTCCCAGAACTCATCCACCGGATAGGGCCCGGTGAGGATCTCGTTGCCGGCCTCGTGGGCCACGCGCATATTGCGGGTATGCCGGGTGTTGCCACCACGATAGGGCATCGGTGCACGCTCGACCACGAGCACCGAGGCGCCGGCGCGGGCGGCCGTGATCGCCGCGCACAGCGCGGCGTTGCCGCCGCCGGCGATCAGAACATCATAGGCCGCATGATCGCTGCTCATCGAATCGGGCACCCGCCGTGATTACGTCTTTGTCATAATTTATACGGTTGTATACATAAAAATACAAATGAAATATGCGCGCCGCGACCGTGCCGGGGCGGTGATCGCGGCCAGCGGTGAACAGCCGAGTGGGACAGGCCCTAGATACAGCCCGGAATCAGGCCGTGGGCTTCCTTGACCAGGATGGCGACCAGCTCGCCGGCCGGCAGGGGACGGGCGAGGCCGGCGGCCTGGCCGGCCCATAACGACATGAACTCGGGCCGGTGCTGGGCCGCCGCGGCCCCCCGGATGTCCTGGGTCCAGGCATTCTGTTCGGGGTAATCCGGCAATGGGTCGACGTGGTGCATGAAGGCTTCGGTGAAGCGATTGCGCAGCCCGCGGGCCGGCTTGCCGGAAAACGCGGCCGTGAGCGTGGTCGCGGTATCGGCGGCGCCGGGCAGGGCGTTCTTGTGCTCGGGTTTGGCGCCCGATTCGTCGGTGGCGAGAAAGGCGGTGCCCATCTGCACCCCGGCCGCACCCAGGCAATGCGCGGCGGCGATGCCGCGTCCGTCCATGATGCCGCCCGAGGCGATCACCGGAAGGCGCACCGCATCCACGATCTGCGGCACGAGCGCGAGCGTGCCCACTGCCGAGCGCTCGAAATCATCGAGAAAGCTGCCGCGATGGCCGCCGGCCTCGAACCCCTGCGCGACGACCGCATCCACGCCAGTGGCTTCGAGATGACGGGCTTCGGCGACCGTGGTGGCGGTGCCGGCCACCCGGCAGCCGGCCGTCTGCAACTGGTCGACCTGGGCGCCCGTCAACGCGCCGAAGGTGGTGCTGACCAGCGCCGGTGCCGCGGCCAGCACGGCCTCGAACTGTGCTTCGAAATCGGGGGCGATGTCGGCGATATCCGACGGCGCTTCGATGTCGAGTTCGCGTCGGAATTCGGCCATATGCGCATTGGCCGCTGCCACCCGTGCCGCATCGCGCGTGCACGGACCCGGCACGAACAGGTTCACGCCGAACGGGCGTTCACTGGCGGCGCGCACCGCGGCGATCATGCGTGCCAGCGCCTCCGGCGCAAGATAGCCGGCGCCGATCGAGCCGAGGGCGCCGGCGTTCGATACCGCGGCGACCAGTGCCGGCGTGGTCGGCCCCCCGGCCATTGGCGCCTGGATCAGGGGGTGGCGAATATTCAGCAGTTCGGCCAGGGCGTGGTTCATGGGGCGTATCCGGTATGGGCGCCCCTTAAGCTGTACCCGTTCAGCCGGCGCCGGGCAATAGCGCCAGCAGCACCACCCCGAAAATGATGCGGTAAATGGCGAACGCGGTAAATCGATGGCTCTGGATATAGGTCAGCAGCCATTTCACCGCCACAAACGCCACAATGGTGGAGACCACGAATCCGATGGCGACCGCGGTCCAGTTCACGTTGCCGACCTGGCCGTGGTGGATACTGTGGAACAACTCATAGCCGCTGGCCGCGAACATGGTCGGGATGCCGACCAGAAACGCGAACTCGGTGGCCGCACTACGGTTGTTGGTGCCGGCCAGCAGGGCAATGAAGATGGTCGCGCCCGAGCGTGAGGTGCCCGGGAACAGGCCGGCGACCATCTGCGCGATGCCGACCAGAATGGCCACGGTCCAGGTGATCTTCGACGACTCGGGCCGCCGGGCGGCGATCTGCTCGGCCGCAATCATCCAGAAGCCGCCGATGATCAGCGCCCAGGCCACGCCATACAGGTGTTTCGGCAGCTGGAAGCCGGCCTTGACCGCGATCAGGCCCAGCACCGCGGTGATCAGAAAGGCCACCGTCAGCTTGGCGAGATAATCGCGCTGCACCGGGTCGCGCCAGTTGGTGAACAAGGCGACGATACGCTGCCGGTAGATCAGACAGACGGCGAGGATGGCGCCGGCCTGAATCACGATGTTGAACAGATCCGAGCGTTGTCCGAGCCAGCGTTCGGCAATCAGCAGATGGCCGGTGCTGGAAATGGGCAGGAACTCGGTGATGCCCTCGATGATGCCGAGCAGCGTGACATTGAACAGGTCGGCCAAGACTTCGCCCTCAAAAAACGCCTAGTTTACCTGAGCGCTCGATCCGGCCGTGCGACCGGGCGTTTATGCCGTGAGCCTGATATCGTCGGCCGCCGTCGTGCCGAGAAAATGCCGGGCATAGCGCGGTGACAGCCGGGCGACATCCAGATGCATGAACACGTCGGCCACGCCGAAGTCGGGGTCATGGCACGGCGGGCCGCCGACGCGCGCGCCGAGCCGGAGATAGGCCTTGATCAGCGGCGGCATCCGCACGGCACGGACCAGCCGGTTGGAGGCGGCCGGCAGCGGGCGCCGCGGCGCCACGCGGTGCGGCGCAGGCACCGGCTGGCGCGCCAGGATGTCGCGGCAGATGGCATGCGCCCGGTCCAGGCCGTCGCGCAGGTCGATGCTGGCACAGCCGATGAGATGATCGTAGTCGTCGGCCCGAATCAGGTCTGCCAGCCCGTTCCACAGCATGGCGATGGCCGCGCCGCCGCGGTGCGCGGAATCGACGCAGGTACGCCCGATCTCGAGAAACCGCCCCGGGCGCGCCAGGAGACGGTCGATATCGAACTCGGTGGCGGAATAGAAGCGCCCGGCGGCGATGGCGGCTTCGTGGGTGAGGATGCGCGTGCTGGCCACGGCGCGGTGGGTGGTGGCCTCGCGCACGATCAGGTGCAGGCAATATTCATCCATGGCATCGGTTTCCAGCCCGGCGGGGCCCGGTTCGATGCGGGCGCCCATTTCCTCCACGAATACGCGGTGACGCAGGGCCAGACTGTCGCGGACGTCCTCTTCGGTCTGGGCGAAACTGTAATAGAAGCCGCGCGGAGCGCGTTCGATACGGGTCGCGATGGACATGCGATGGCCTCCAGAGACCGGATTAACGGCCCCGATTCTCGACCGGGCATGTGATGACTCGATGACCTTGAGATGACCGCGCCGTGAAAGGCCGGACGTCATCGCCGGGTCACGAAGCGCTGCTAAATCTGGGCGAAATCCCGGATATTTCTTCCATGTCGGAACTCACGCTTCTCTGGCGGTTGTGGCTGGCGAAACCGCGCCAGATCGCTACCCTGGCGCCGAGCGGTGCCGCCGTGGCGGCCGCTTTCGTCGACGCCGTCGCGGCGGCCCCCGATGAAGGCACGATTGTCGAACTGGGGGCCGGGACCGGCCCGGTGACATCGGCGATGTTGGCGGCGGGCGTGGATCGACAGCGATTGTGCATCGTCGAGGCGAATGCCGAACTCGCCGCGCATCTGCGCCGGCGTTTCGGTCGCGATCTTGTCGCCCGGGCGGATGCGCGGGCGCTCGACCCGTTGTTCGAGACGCGCCGTATCGACCGCATCGCGGCGGTCATCTCGACGCTGCCCATCCTGCACTTCGGGCGCACCGCCCAGCGTGCCGTGCTGGACGACTGTTTCGCCCGCGCCGCGCCCGGGGCCACTTTCACCCAGATCACCTATCTGCCCGGCTCCCCGGTGCGCCAGCGCCATCTGCGCGCCTGGAATTATCGCGCCGAACGCTATCGCCGCGTTGCCCAGAACTGGCCGCCGGCCACGCTCTGGCAGTATCGGGCCCGGGAAACAAGGCCCTCGGGAGATCGCTATCGAGATGTCTGCCTCGGGCGATTAGACTCGGAATGATCGTCCGCCCGAGGTCCGCCATTTCATGTCCGCACCGGTCGACGTCCGCCGCCGCCGCTATCTCGTTCTCGCCCTGAACCTGGTCACGCTGGCCGCGGCCTTCGCGGCCATGCTGTCCTTGTTGGCCGCCGATGGCCTGACGCTGTCCGAAGGCCTGATCGGTTTCGGTTTCCTGCTGAGCATGCCGTACACGGTACTCGGTTTCTGGAATGCCGTGATCGGGCTGGCCCTGCGCCATCTCCGCCCCGAGCAGGTGCGTGCCATGCCCGGGGTGGCCGCTTTGACCGACGCCGATGCCGAGTTGCCGGCGCTCGCTTGCAGTACGGTGCTGGTGATGACGTTGCGCAACGAGGCCACCGCGCCGGTATTCGAACGCCTGGCGTGCATGCGCGACTCGCTGGCCGCGACCGGCGGCATCGATCGATTCACGTTCGCCGTGCTCAGTGATTCCGACGAGCCCGATATCGTCGCCGCCGAGCGTGCCGCCTTTGCCGCCTTCCGCGACCATTCCGCGCCCGGCGAACCCGCGCCGATCTACCGCCGGCGGATGCACAACCGCGGCTACAAGGCGGGCAATATCGCGGATTTCCTGGCGCAACGCGGGGCGGCCTTCGACTATTTCATCCCGCTCGATGCCGACAGCCTGATGTCGGGCGAGGTCATCGTGCGCCTGGTGGGGGTCATGCAGGCGCGGCCGGAGATCGGCATTCTGCAGAGCCTCGTGGTGGGCATGCCCAGCCACAGTGGTTTCACGCGTGTATTCCAGTTCGGTATGCGCCATGCGATGCGGGCTTTCACCACGGGCGCGGCCTGGTGGACCGCCGACTGTGGGGCTTATTGGGGGCACAACGCAGTGATCCGCGTGGCGCCGTTTCGGTCGCATTGCCGGCTGCCCCGGCTGTCGGGACGCCCGCCGTGGGGCGGCGCAGTGCTCAGCCACGATCAACTCGAGGCGACCTTCATGCGCCGGGCCGGCTACGAGGTGCGCGTGGTGCCGGTCGAGAGCGACAGCTACGAGATCAATCCGCCCACGCTGCTGGATTTCATTCGCCGCGAACTGCGCTGGTGCCAGGGCAACATGCAGTACCTGCGGCTACTCGGCACGCCCGGGCTGCGGCCGGTGAGCCGCTTCCAGCTGCTGCAGGCCATCGGGATGTATATCGCGCCGGCGGCCTGGATCGGCATGATCGCGGCAAGCTGTATCGGCGGCGTGCTCGGCGATCTCAGCCTGGGCGACGTGCGGCTCGGGTTCGGCCTGTTCGTGGGCGTGTTCGTGCTGGCGATCACGCCCAAGATCGCCGGGGTACTCGATGTGCTGTTGTCCGCCCACGACACGGCCCGCTACGGCGGCAGCGTCGTGTTTGCGGCCTCCGTGCTGGTTGAACTGCTGTCATCGGTCCTGATTGCGCCGGTGGTGGCGCTGTCAATCACGCTGTTTCTGATCGGGCTGATGTTCGGCCGCAGCGTGGCCTGGGGCGGACAGAATCGGGATCGCCTGGATATCGCCTGGCGTGACGCCTGGCCGCCGTTGGCGCCACATACGCTGGCCGGGGTCGGGATGGCCGCGGCGCTCTGGGGCGCCGCCGGATTCGGCGCCACGTTATGGGCCGCGCCGATCATCCTCGGCCCGGCCCTCGCGGTGCCGTTGACCGTCTGGAGCGGACGCCGGGCGGTCGGGGCGGGCATGCAGCGCCGCCGGCTGTGTCTCGTTCCCGAGGAAAGAGAACGGCCAGCAGTGCTGGCCACGCGGCCTGCCGATGCGGGGTGACGCGCCGGGTCGCCGGCCGTGGCCGTCAGTGACGCCACTTGGCCCACATCTGCATGAAGGATTCGCGAATGATGTGCGCCGACTCCGGATCGCCCTTGACCATCGACGACATAAAGTGCCTGGCCTGCTCGAAACTGATATGCGGCGGCAGCGGGGCGACCTCCGGGTCGGTATAGGCGTTGATCACCACCGGCCGGTCGGCGGCCAGCGCTTCGCGCCAGACGCCTTCGATCTGGTCGGGCGAGTCGATGCGCAGGCCTTTCAGGCCCAGCAGCTCGGCGTACTGGTCGTAGGCGAAGTCCGGCAGGTCCTGCGAGGTCTCGAACTTGGGATCGCCTTCCATGACCCGCTGTTCCCAGGTCACCTGGTTGAGATCGCGGTTGTTGAGCACCAGCACGATGGCCGTCGGATTCGGCCACTCGGTCCAGTACTTGGCGATCGTGGTCAGCGCCTGGTTGCCGCTCATCTGCATCGCGCCGTCGCCGACCATGGCGATGCCGGGACGGTCCGGATAGGCGAACTTGGCCGCCGCGAGATAGGGCACGCCGTTGCCCATCGACGCCAGCCCGCCGGACACCGATCCGATCATGCCGCGCCGGATCTTGAGATAACGCGCATACCAGTTGGTCGCCGAGCCGACGTCGCAGGTCAGCATGATGTCGCTGGGCATCCGGTTCGACAACTCGGCGAAGATCGCCTGCGGATTGACCGGATCGGCGCTCATCTGCGCCCGTTCGGCCATGGTGCCCCACCAGGCGCGGGTCTTCTCGATGAGCTTGTTCTGCCATTTGCGATCGGTCTTGCGACTGACGCGCTCGGTCAGCGCAGCGGCCGTGGCCTTGGCCTCGCCGTGCAGGTTGACTTCGGTCGGGTAGCGCAGGCCGAGCGCTTCGGCGTCGATATCGATCTGCACCGCGCGCGCCTGATCGTCGGCCGGCAGGAATTCGGCGTAGGGAAAGCGTGTGCCGATCATCAGCAGGGTATCGCAGCCGGCCATCATGTCGGCGCTCGGCTCGGTGCCCAGCAGGCCGATGGCACCGGTAACGCAGTCGACGTCGTCCGGGATCATCGTTTTTGCCAGGATGGCCTTGGCGACGCCCGCGCCGAGCTTGTCCGCCAGGGCCAGTACCTCGTCGACTGCGTCCTTGGTGCCGGCGCCGGCCAGAATCGCCACGCGTTCGCCTTCGTCGAGAATCCTGGCCGCGGCCTCCAGATCGGCTTCGGCGGGGCACGTCACCGGCGGGTTGTAGCCAATGCCGGAAAATGTCGCCCCGTGCGTGGCCGGTGGCTGTGCCATCGGCGCGTCCTGGATATCGGCCGGTACGATCAGCGCGGTGACCGCGCGCCGGCCGATGGCGATGCGCATGGCCTGATCCACCAGGTGTCGCGTCTGGCGTGGATCGCTAACCATGTGGACATAATCACTGGCCACATCCTTGTACAGCGAGATCAGATCGATCTCCTGCTGGTAATCGGTGCCGAGGCTCATGCGCGACTGCTGGCCGACGATCGCCACCGCCGGCACGTGATCCTTCCTGGCGTCGTACAGCCCATTGAGCAGATGGATCGCGCCCGGGCCCGAGGTCGAGATGCACACGCCCGGCGTGCCGGTGAACTTGGCGTGGGCGCTGGCCATGAATGCGGCCAGCTCCTCGTGCCGGGGCTGGATCAGACGCGGTCCGCTTTCGGCGCGGCGCAGACCGGCCATGACCCCGTTGATGCCGTCGCCCGAGTAACCGTAGCAACGGGTCACGCCCCATTCGCGCAGGCGCGCAACGATGAAATCTCCGACGGTTCGAGACATGGCAGGTATCCATATCGAATGGCCATGCCACCGTAGGTACAACAGGCCGGCCACCCAATCCGTGACAATCCCTAGGTGTTCGGTCCCGTTCGCCGATACTGACGTCAATTGGCGACATGCGGGCAAATACGGGGTTCGACCCGGCTCGCCGGCTGCTAGCCTTGAGGCACCACACGCAGGCGGTAATGTGATGGAACCGCTGGTTCATGTCGTCGACGATGACGACGCGGTATGTGATTCGCTTCGTTGTTTGCTCCACTCGATCCAGATTGTGAGTGCCGGGTACTCCACGGGGCGGGCGTTCGTCGCGCGCGAGCGCGACATGCGTCCGGGGTGTGTCCTGCTCGATCTGCGCATACCCGACATGAGCGGGCTGGATATTCAGCGCGCGCTGGCCGACGAGGCCCCGCATCTGCCAGTGATCTTCATGACCGGCTACGGCGACGTCGAGGCCTCGGTATCGGCCATGCGCGAAGGGGCGGCCAATTTCCTCACCAAGCCGGTGAACGGCGAGCTGTTATTGGCCGAAGTGCGCGAGGCGATCGAACGTAGCCGCGAGATCCTGGCCGAGCATCAACACTGCGAGAGCGTGTGCGCCCGGATGGCGTTGCTTACCCCGCGCGAGGCCGACGTGCTGCACGAAGTGGTCGCGGGCTGGTCGAACAAGCATATCGCACGACGCCTCGGCATCAGTCCGAAAACGGTCGAATTGCATCGTGCCAACGTGATGAACAAGATGCGCGCCGGCTCGCTGGCCGAACTGGTCCGCCTGCACCTGACCGCCACCGGCGAGTCGCCGAGTGCAGCCCGCAACCGCGGGCCCGAGCGGCGCCGGTAGTTGTCGGGCGCGCTGTCGCCCGGATCGTTCTTGGGGCGTTCCGGCACGGGGCGAGCACCCTCGGTTGTATCGGCTTCGTCCCAAGGCCGGCCACCATGGCGTTCGGCCAGTGCCCGGCTGACCGACCGCCCCATCCCCATGCCGTCGGGTTTGCCGCTGTCAAAGTCATTGAAAATGGTTGCCAGACGGTCGGACGTGATCGTCCCCGGTGCCGCGGGCGTATTCAAGGGCGGCTTGCCCGGGCGTCCGGCGGGCGGGGCGGCCGGGCCCATGTCCCGGGTCCTTGGTGCCATGCCTTGCCGGGGATTAGGGCCTGCCCTCGAACGCCCACCGGGTTCGTGATTCGCCTGGCGTCGGTGATCTATGTGCTTTCCCGGATCAATTCGCCCCCGCACCTGAGCCACCATGGGCGTTGAAAAAAACCGCGATCAGCGAGGGTATGGATCATGAGCGTGACTTCGACGCGCGTGGTGATTGCCGGCGGTGGCGCCGGCGGCCTCGAACTGGCCATCCGGCTGGCTCGTCAGGGTGGCATCCGGGTATTTCTGGTTGATCAGTCGGACACACATATCTGGAAGCCGCGGTTGCACGAGATGGCGGCGGGTGCCCGACGGAGCATGGTCGACGAGATGGAATATGCCGGTCTTGCGGAGCGCTGGGGTTTCGTGTTCGTGCAGGGCAGCCTGTGCGATGTCGACCCGGAGGCGCGCCGCATCGAACTCGGCGCCATGGACGATGCTCGCGAGCGCAAGGTGGTCGGCGCGCGCGAACTCGCGTACGACGTGCTCGTGCTCGCGCTGGGCGGGGTAACCCCCGATCTGGGTGTCGAGGGCGTGACCGAACATGCCTTCATGCTGGATCGCGCGGAAGACGCCGAGGCGGTATTCAATCGCTTGTCGCTGGCTGCGCTGGCAGCGACCGTTCACGCTCGTGATCCGGTGATGGATGTGCTCATCGTCGGCACCGGGCTGACCGGCGTCGAGCTTGCGGCTTATCTGGCGACCGACGCCCAGCCGGCCGCGGTGGCGCCGCGCGATGCCCGGCCCGGCCTGCGTGTCACGCTGGTCGAGGCCATGGATGAGTTCATGCCGTCGATGGGTGACGCCGAGCGTGCGGCGGTTCGCGAGCGTCTGCAAAAAGCCGGCGTCACGATTCGGACCGGTTGCCAGATCAGCCGGGTAGCGCCCGACCATGTCGAAACCAATGACGGAAGGCGTTTTGACTCGCAACTCACGGTTTGGGCAACGGGGCGTGTCGGCCCGCCCGTGGTCGACGAAATTGCTACGCTGTGCGCCAACGACAAACGTCAGTGGCGGGTGCGCAAGACGCTGCAGAGCTTAACCTCCCGCGATGTCTTCGTGCTTGGCGACTGTGCCGCGGTCGAGGGCTCCGAGGCGCCGCCCACCGCCCAGGCCGCGAGCGAGCAGGCCACGCATCTGGCGCGCGAGTTGCCGCGCTATTGCGCCGGCGAGATGCCGCGTGCGTTCGAGTATCGGCACAAGGGCACGTTGATGTCGCTGGGTGCCGCGGGCGCGGTTGGCCGTCTGCGCAGCGGGTTCGGCCGGGATCTGCAGATCCGGGGCCGGCTGGCGGCGGCGGCTTACCGCGGGCTCGAACGCCAGCACGGAATGGTCGTGCTGGGTGCGGCACGTGGCACCGGACGCCTGCTCGCCGACCTGTTTTCGCTCGATCACGGGCCGCGGGTCAAGGTGCACTGAGCGCGGCACGCCCTGCATCGTCGCCGGCGCTGTCGACGTAACCTCCAACAGAACCTCTCCGGGCTATTGCCATGCTGGATACCGTTCGACAATTTCGGGTCGCGGTGATCGACGACGACGCGGGTTTCGCCATGTCGATGGCCGCGTTGCTCGGCAGCGATGGCTTCGATGTTCGGCTGTTCGACTCGGCCGAGGCATTCATCGATGCCGACGAGACCTCCCGTTTCTGTTGCCTCATGATCGATTGGTTGCTGCCCGGCATGAGCGGCGCGACGCTGTGTCAGCGGCTGGCTGCCTCGGGCCCGCACCCGGCGCTTATTCTCATGAGTGGCACGCAGTTCGCCGACCGTGGCATGCCGCCGAATCTGCCGCCGAATACCGAGTTTGTTCAGAAACCCTTCGATCCGGATTGGTTGCTGGCCGAGCTATGGCATATCTGCGGTCGGGCGCAATAGCCGGTTTGCGTGCTCTGCGCCCGGGCCCGCCGGCAAGCGGGTAGGCATCAGTCGCGAAACAGGCGGTCGAGCTCCCAGGGCAACTCGTCGCGCAGTTGCTTCAAGCGATCCGCGTCGAGCATATGCGCGAGCGTGATGGCGACCGCGTAGGTCAACGAATCCGCCTGTTCCGGCGGCAGCTCGGTCCGGGCGCGGATCTTGTCGAGAAACACCGCAATCTTCATCGGCTCGCCTGTGGTGTCTGGGCGCTGGGCGCCCGAACGCAGGGCGGCACCCGCGTCGTTCGGCAAGCCGGAGGCGATGCGTGCGCCGGTGTCCTCGCTCAGGTGTTCGCCGAGTGCATCGAGCGTGATCAGGGTGCATTGGGCGACGTGCGCCGCGTCCAGTTGCGGGCAGCTGTTGTGCACCGTCGCCGTCAGGTTTTCGGTCTGCATGCGTGAAAGCTCGATCAAGACACGAGGCGCATCAGCATCGGGCAGCCCGGCGCTCGCGAAAATTCGGGTGTTCCCCTATCGATCCTGCCACGTCAGGGTTTGCCCGGACAGACGCGATGGTCTGGCGCCGACCACACTCGGGGCAACGGTTCACCGCGAGCGATGTGTCTCGCTCGCCTGCAATCAGAGGCAGCACCATGTCCCGATTCGATTCCGCCAAACTCGATCTCTTGCCACGTTCGCGCCGCTCGTTGCCCACCGGGACCGAGGCCGCGCTGGGCTTTGCCGCGGGGCTGGCGGTGGCCGGTGGTTTCTGGCTCGGTCGGCGCCTGGGCCGCGCCGTGCCCACCGGCGGCGGGCATCCGCCCAGGCACCAGGCCCTCGATACCGCCGCCGCGCTGGCCCAGCGCAAGATTCCGCTGGAGTCGATGAACACGTATCTCAACGGTTTCCACATGTATGCGGATGACATGGGCCGCCAGGTGGAGGCCAGCCATTTCTGCATGCACTTGGCGCCGGATCTGCATCAGTGCGTGATCTTCGATGCCAACGCGAAGGACGCGAAATTGATCGGCATCGAATACATCATCAGTGTCGAACGTTACGCGCGACTGCCCGATGACGAGAAACGGCTCTGGCACAGCCATCACTACGAGATCAAATCCGGCCAGCTGGTCGCGCCCGGCATTCCCGAGATGGCCGAGCATGCGTACTTCGAGGATCTGGTGACCACCTACGGCAAGACCTTCCATACCTGGCAGGTCGATCGCGACGATTTTCCGTATGGCGTGCCGCAGCTGATGATGGCCTTCACCGAGGATGGCCAGATCGACGCCGAAAAGCTGGCCGCGCGCGATCGCCGGTTGGGTGTGGACTCCGACAAACGTCGCGCGAACCGCGTCGATATCCCCACCCCGCACGTGCAACCGCAGGCCAACTGCTGGCAAAGCGGCCAGAGCGTTCAGACCGCGCTGCATACCTGCGCGTTTCATCGTACCGACGGGCACGGCCCGACCGGATAGCGCGGCCCCGGACCGGCAAGGCATCACGGGCGCAAGCAAAGCGCCATGCTCTGCTCTGCCGTGTGAGCACAGGAACAGGTCATGTGGGATTTTTTCACGGCCAACGCCAAGCCGCTGTCGGTCATCGCCAGTTTCGGCACGATGGTCATCTGGCTGTTCTATGCCCATTTGCTGTATCAGGCGTTCAAGCGTCAGCGCCAGGCTCGGATTCTGATCAACCAGGGGTGGGGCGAACAGATCAATTCAGTGGCGATCGTCAGCAACATGAGTCACGAGCCGGTTTATATCCAGTGTGTCGTGCTCAGCATCAAGCTCGAGGACGGGCGCAAATTCCGGGATTCGGTCACCGACTTCGACGACGCCGAGCCCTGGAATGCCAGGAACGACCCGCGCGAAGTGACCCGTCAGGGGCCGCTGGATACCGGCTGCTACATGAACCTCGGCACGTTTCAGACCCTGTTGCGCCAGTCGGGTCAGCAGCACGATCTGATCAACGGCAACGAAGACCCGGTCAAGCGCATGGGCGTATGCGACTTCAAGCTGACGGTGATCTGCAACTATGGCCCGTCCGGTCAGGCCATCGGCGTACAGCGCACTTTTATCGTCCACGGCGAGAACCGCGACCGCCTGTGTCCCGAGTCGATCTACAGCCGGCGTCTGACCAATCGCCGTGCCCGCCGCAAGATGGAGCGTTGGCTGCGCGAGCAGGTCGAACACGCCGCGGGCGGCGAAGCGCCCCGGCGCGCGCGGTGACTGCCGCCACGGCGTCGCTGGCCCCGCGTGCGGCAGCCGACCGAGCGATCCCCGGGGCGGCCGTTCGGCGACGGCCCGGGCTCGACGCGGCGGCCATCGCCGAGCGCTTGACCGGCTTCGTGCCGGGCGTATAGTCGATAAAAACAATCAGCGGCCATGCCCCACGGCGCCCGGCTGCATGCCACGCGGCTCAGACCGTGGCCAAGGGAGGAGAATATGTCGCAACGGCCCGCTGCAGCAGCAGCCGGGGCAGGTTCAACCGCGCCCGATACGCAACACAAGATGCGGGTGCGGGCGGCGCTGACCGCCGAACTGCCTGATGAAATCGTGCTGCACGCCGAAGAGGATCTGCGTCCGTTCGAATGCGATGGACTGTCGGCCTATCGGCGTCTGCCCATGCTGGCGGTTCTGCCCACGACCATCGAGCAGGTCCAGGCTGTGTTACGCATCTGCCATGCGCACGACACGCCGGTGGTCGCGCGCGGCGCCGGCACCGGGTTGTCCGGTGGGGCGCTGCCGCTGGAATCCGGTGTGCTGTTGTCGCTGGCCAAGTTCAATCGCATTCTGGATATCGACACCGCCAACCGGCGCGCGACCGTCCAGCCCGGTGTACGCAATCTCGCGATATCGCAGGCAGTCGACCATCTCGGTCTGTACTACGCGCCCGACCCCTCGTCGCAGATCGCCTGTTCGATCGGCGGCAACGTGGCCGAGAATTCGGGTGGCGTGCACTGCCTGAAATACGGGCTCACCACGAACAACATCGTGCAGGTCGAAATCGTGACCATCGAAGGCGAGCGGCTGACGCTCGGCAGTCCGGCGCTGGATTCGCCGGGCTATGACCTGCTGGCGCTGATGACGGGCTCGGAAGGCTTGCTCGGCGTCATCGTCGAGGTAGTGGTCAAGCTGCTGCCCAAGCCGGAACTGGCCCAGTGCGCCCTGATCGCCTTCGACGACGTACGCAAGGCCGGCAACGCCGTGGCCGATATCATCAAGGCCGGCATCGTACCGGCCGGTCTGGAAATGCTCGACAATCCGGCGATTCGGGCGACCGAGGAATTCGTGCATGCCGGCTATCCGACCGATGCGGCGGCCATTCTGTTGTGCGAAATCGACGGCACCGAAGGCGAAGTGGCCGACGATATGGCGCGGGTGCGCGACGTGGTGGAGAAAAGCGGCGCCACCGACGTGCGCATCTCGCGCGACGACGTCGAACGCGCGCTGTTCTGGGCCGGGCGCAAGGCCGCCTTCCCGGCCATGGGGCGGATCTCGCCCGATTACTACTGTATGGACGGCACCATCCCGCGGCACGCGCTGGCCGATGTGTTGATGGGCATCGGCGAATTGTCCGAACAATACGGCCAGCGCGTGGCCAATGTCTTTCACGCCGGCGACGGCAACCTGCACCCGCTGATTCTCTACGATGCCAACCAGCCCGGCGAACTGGAGAATACCGAAGCCTTCGGCGGCGCAATATGCCGGCTGTGCCTGGAGCACGGCGGCACCATCACCGGCGAGCACGGCGTGGGCGTGGAGAAGATCGATCAGATGTGTGTGCAGTTTCCCTCGGCCGAGTTGACGCAGTTTCATGCCGTGAAGGCCGCCTTCGACGACAGGCGGCTGCTCAACCCCGACAAGGCGGTCCCGACGCTGCATCGCTGTGCCGAGTTCGGGGCCATGCATGTGCACAACGGCGAATTGCCGCATCCCGAACTGGAACGGTTGTAGCGACCATGGCCGATCTGACTGAAGCATTGGCCGCGCAGGTGGCCGAGGCGCATCACAGCCGCTCGCCGTTGGCCCTCACCGGGGGCGGCAGCAAGCCGTTTCTCGGCGAAGCCCTCGACCGGGATGCCGCTGCGCTCGAACTGGGGGCCCACCGGGGCATCGTCTCCTACGATTGCGGCGAGCTGGTGATCACCGCGCGCGCCGGCACGCCGCTGGCCGAAATCGAGGCGGCGCTGGATGCCGAGGGCCAGCGCCTGGCCTTCGAGCCGCCGCACTACGGCGAAGCGGCCACGCTGGGCGGCACGATCGCCACCGGCGTCTCCGGGCCGAGCCGGCCGTATGCGGGCGCGGCCCGCGACTTCGTGCTCGGCACGCGCATCATCAACGGTCGCGGCGAGGTACTGCGTTTCGGCGGCGAGGTGATGAAGAACGTGGCCGGCTACGATCTGTCGCGGCTCATGGTGGGCGCCTTCGGCACGCTGGGCGTACTGCTGGAAATCAGCCTGAAGGTGCTGCCGGCGCCGCGCTTTACCCGGACTCGTGTGTTCGAATACGACCAGGCCGCCGCGATCGAACGATTCAACACCTGGGGCCTGAAACCCTGGCCGATCACCGGGGCGTACTGGGAAGACGGCCGGGCCTATCTGCGCCTGTCGGGCGCGGAGTCGTCGGTGCGGGCCGCGATGGAAACGCTGGGCGGGGAAACGCTGGCCGAGGACGATACGTTCTGGACCGATGTGCGCGAGCATCGGCGTGGTTTTTTCGCCAACAACCGCTCGCCGCTCTGGCGTCTGTCGGTCGCGCCCGCGACGCCGCCGCTGGATCTCGTGGGCGAGACCGTGATGGACTGGGGCGGCGCCCAGCGCTGGCTGATCTCGGATCGGCCCGCCGAGACGGTACGTGAAGCCGTGGCCGCCCACGGCGGGCATGCGAGCGTTTACCGCGGCGCCATCAGCCCGCGCCAACACCCCATGCCGGCGCCGCTGCTACGGCTGCACAAGCGCTTGAAACAATCGATGGACCCGGCGGGGATTCTCAACCCGGGCCGTTTCTGTCCCGATTTCTAGGTCTTGCCATGCAGACATCGATCATCGACGCCCTGCGCGATACCGAGGACGGCCGCGAGGCCGACCGTATCCTGCGCGCCTGTACCCACTGTGGTTTCTGTACCGCGACCTGCCCGACCTATCAGGTGCTGGGCGACGAGCGCGACGGCCCGCGCGGGCGTATTTACCTGATCAAGCAGGTGCTGGAAGGCGAAACGCCGACCGAAAAGACACAACAGCATCTGGATCGCTGCCTGACCTGTCGGGCCTGCGAGACGACATGCCCCTCCGGGGTCGAGTACGCCAAGCTGGCCGACATCGGCCGCGATCTGGTCGACCAGCAGGTCGAGCGGCCGGCTCGGGAACGCTGGCTGCGCTGGTTGTTGCGTCACGTGGTGGCATATCGGCGGCGCTTCGCCATTGTGCACGCGCTCGGCCAGATCGCGCGGCCTTTTCTGGTCGGCCCGCTTTTACCCCTGCGCCAGAAGCTGCCACCGCAACGGCCGCGCGTCGCCTGGCCGCAGGCCAGCGATACCCGGCGCTTGATGCTCGTTCACGAAGGGTGCGTGCAGCCGGTGGCCACGCCCAACACCAATGCGCATGCCGCGCGCATCCTGGCGCGGCTCGGCATCCGTCTGGTTGCACCGTCCACGGCGGGCTGCTGCGGTGCGTTGTCGCAGCATCTGAGCCATCGCGAGGAAGCCCACGATTTCGCGCGTGCCAATATCGATGCCTGGTGGCCGTACATCGAGCAGGGCGCCGAGGCGATCGTGATCACGGCCAGCGGCTGCGGCGCGTCCATCACCGAATACGGCTACATGCTGCGCAACGATCCGGCCTATGCCGAGAAGGCGGCGCGCGTGTCCGAGCTGGCGCGCGATCTGAGCGATGTGCTGGCCAGCGAGGATCTGTCGGCGCTGGGCGATATCGGCGGCGGCCGGCGGGTGGCTTATCATCCGCCCTGCACGCTGCAGAATGCGCCCGGACTGCACGATCATGTGGCCGAAATCCTCGCCCAGGCGGGTTATCAGCTCACCCATGTCTCGAATGCGCATCTGTGCTGTGGCTCGGCCGGTACATACTCCATCCTTCAGCCGGAAATGGCCAACCGGCTACGCTCGGACAAGCTGCAATCGCTGGATGCCGAGGCCCCGGACGTGATCGTCACCGCCAACGTCGGTTGCCAATTGCATCTGGAAGCCGCCGCCCAGCGCCCGGTACGCCACTGGATCGAACTGCTGGAGCCCGAGGCGCTTGAGTCGACGCGTTCGGTGGCGGCTGCTTGAGTCGGAACGCTGCGTTCTTCGGTTATCCGCAGATTACGCAGATGACACAGATTGAAGAAGGCGGGATTGTTGTCTTGTTGTGATGCATGGATGGCACGCGGTAGCGGCATCCGTGCCAGCGTGGGCAAGCCGCCGTATTTCACTGCTTTAAAAATCTGCGTCATCTGCGAAATCTGTGGATTAATTCTTCCGGCTCGGGTGGCCTACTGAAGTGGCGCCAGGCGGCTCGAGCGCCTGCCCGCGCACGAGGCTGTCCAGGAACGTATCCAGTACGCGATTCGGGCGCCGACCGCTGCGCGTGATGGTGTGGTAGTCGATGCGATAGCTGAATTCACGCGGGCGCACGGCGACCAGCCGGCGGGCGTCGACCCAGCGCTGGGCGTAGTGTTCCGGCAGCAGGCCGATATAGCGGCCGGTGAGTACCAGAAAGGCGATGCCCTCGCGCTCGCTCGCGGTTGCGGTGTGGTTGAGGCGATCGACCACGGCTTGTGCATCGTCCGATAGCGGGTAGGCGGGCAGCACGGCATCGGCTGCCGCGATGTCTTCGGTCGTCGGTACTCGATCCGCGGCCGCCAGCGGGTGCCCGGCGGCGCAATAAAGCAGGGTCTGCTCGGTATAGAGCGGGATATAGTCGAGCGCGGCCAGACGCGACACTGCGGGCGTGACGCCGACGTGCAGCCGGCCGTCCAGCACGGCGGACTCGATGTTGCCCGGCGGCATCATATGGATATTGGTGTGCACGTTCGGCCCGCGATCCTTGAGTTCGGCGAGCGCATCGGTGATCCGCATCTCGGGCAGGGTGACCAGATTGTCGGTGATGCCGATGTTGAGTTCGCCCCGCAGGTCGCGATGCAGGGCGTTCACCTCGTTGCGGAAACTCTGCAGATGCGCGATCAGCCGGCGCGCGGCCTGGTCCATGGCCTCGCCCTCGGCCGTGAGCACGAAACCGGAGCGCCCGCGCTGGCACAGCGTGAAGCCCAGCCGGGTTTCCAGCTCGCCCATGTGGATCGACACCGCCGAACGGCTGATGCCGAGCGCCGCCGCGGCGGGCGTGAACCCCGCGGCGTTGACGACGGCGCGAAATACCCGCAGCAGGCGCAGATCGATGTCGCTGATCTGGCCCAGTCGCTCGATGCCGCGTTCCATATCGGCCTCCGGCTCATGTGTTAATAAATCTATACGCGAATTAAAAAACTTATATATTTAATCACGTATCGTAGAGGCCTAACCTAACGCTATTGTTCGCCACCCGGAGGTCGTCATGGCCGATATTGCGCAATCGCTGGATTTCGATAGCTACTGGATGCCGTTTTCCGGCAATCGTCAGTTCAAGGCGGACCCGCGCCTGATCGTGGCGGCGGACGGCTGCCACTACACCGATGCCGCCGGCCGCCGGATCTTCGACAGCCTGTCCGGGCTGTGGTGTACCAGCTTCGGTCATGGCCGCGACGAGATCGCTTCGGCCATCGCCAAAACGGCGAAGACGCTCGATTATGCGCCGCCGTTCCAGTACGCCCATCCGATGGCGTTCGAACTGGCCGAGCGGGTCAGGAAGATCGTGCCCGACGGCCTCGAACATGTGTTTTTCACCAACTCCGGTTCGGAGTCGGCCGATACCGCGATCAAGATCGCGCGCGCCTACTGGGTCAGGCGTGGTCAGCCGGAAAAGACGCGCCTGATTGGCCGCGAGAAGGGTTATCACGGCGTCAACGTCGGCGGCACCGGCATGGGTGGTATCCCCGGCAACAAGGCGTTTTTCGGCGACATGCTGGCGACCGAACATCTGCCGCATACATTGCTCGAGCGCAATCGCTTCACCCGCGGCGTGCCCGAGTATGGGGCCGAACTGGCGGATACGCTCGAGCAGCGCATTCTCGACCACGGTGCCGAAACCGTGGCCGCGGTCATGGTCGAGCCGATGAGCGGTTCGGCCGGTGTGATCGTGCCGCCGGCCGGCTATCTCAAGCGCCTGCGCGAGATCTGTGATCGCCACGACATCCTGCTGATCTTCGACGAAGTACTCACCGGTTTTGGTCGGCTGGGTGCCACTTTCGGCGCCGAACTGTTCGGCGTGACGCCCGATATCATGACGCTGGCCAAGAATCTGACCAACGCCGCGGTGCCGATGGGGGCGGTGGTCACGAGCGACGCGATCTACGATGCGTTCA
Organism: Salinisphaera sp. SWV1; assembly: GCF_052044155.1. NCBI lineage: Bacteria > Pseudomonadati > Pseudomonadota > Gammaproteobacteria > Salinisphaerales > Salinisphaeraceae > Salinisphaera > Salinisphaera sp. SWV1. The sequence goes on along the minus strand of NZ_JBQDYE010000018.1, from coordinate 27,143 downwards.
TGGACGCCGATCTACCGCCGCACGCGGTCGAACTCGCCCACGGCTATACCTATTCCGCGCATCCGCTGGCTTGCGCGGCCGGCCTCGCGGCGATGGATGTGTTCGAGAACGAGCGCATGGCCGAGCGTGCGGCCGAGCTGGCGCCGTATTTCGAGGCGCAGTTGCACGCCTTGCGCGGCGCGCCGCATGTGACCGATATCCGCAATCTCGGCATGGCCGGCGCGCTGGAGATCGAAACCGCCGGCAACGATCCCACGTACCGGCCCTGGGCCATTGCCATGGCCGCCTGGGAGCGCGGCATGTATCTGCGCTTTGGCGGCAATACCGTGCAACTCGGCCCGCCTTTCAGCGCCGAACGCGCGGACATCGATTTCATGTGCGAAGTGCTGGACGCGTCGATTCGCAGCGTTGACTAGGGCCTGTCGATTCGCGGATCGACGCCGATTCATACAGACGATAAAAGCGCTGATCCAGCTGGATCGGTTCATGTTCGACGCCGGGCGTCTTGATTGCGCGCGAACCCTGGAAACCGGAAATCTCGCGCGCCCGACGTGGCTGCCAGGCGCCAGTACGGCACTGAAAAGGAATAACGAATGATGCAAGTGGGTGTACCCAAGGAAATCAAGCCCGCGGAGGCGCGGGTCGGCCTCACGCCGGCCGGCGCGCGCGAACTGATCGGCCATGGCCATCGTGTGTTCATCGAAACCGGCGCCGGTGCGGCGGCCGGTTTTACCGACGATGCCTACACGGCGCAGGGCGCTGAAATCCTCGACTCGGCCGAGGCGGTATTCGAGACCGCCGACATGGTTGTGAAAGTGAAAGAGCCGCAGCCGGTCGAATACCGGCGCCTGCGCGAAAACCAGATCCTGTTCACCTATCTGCATCTGGCGCCGGACGTCGAGCAGACCCGTGGTCTGATGGATGCCGGCTGTATCGCCATCGCCTATGAAACTGTCACCGGCGTGCACGGCGGTTTGCCGTTGCTGTCGCCGATGAGCGAGGTCGCGGGGCGATTGTCGGTGCAGGCGGGCGCGGCCGCGCTGGAAAACGTGGCCGGCGGCGCTGGCGTGCTGCTCGGCGGTGTGCCGGGTGTGCCACCGGCGAAGGTCACCGTGGTCGGCGGCGGCGTGGTGGGCACCAACGCGCTGCGCATGGCCACCGGCTTGGGCGCGGATGTGACCGTACTCGACAAATCCATCGACAGGCTGCGTGAGCTCGACGACGCCTACGGCAACCGCCTGACCACGCTGTATTCCAACACCGACAATCTGGAACGGGCGGTGACCGAGGCCGATCTGGTGATCGGCGCGGTGCTGTTGCCGGGGGCGGCCGCGCCCAAGCTCGTCACTCGTGAGATGATCGCCGGCATGCGTCCCGGCAGTGCCGTGGTGGATGTCGCGATCGACCAGGGCGGTTGCTTCGAGACCAGCCGGCCGACCAGTCATGCCGAGCCGACGTACACCGTGGATGATGTCGTGCATTATTGCGTGACCAATATGCCGGGCTGTGTCGCGCGCACGTCGACCTTCGCGCTCACCAATGCGACGCTGCCCTACGTATTGCAGCTCGCCGACAAGGGCTACAAACAGGCACTGACCGACAATCCGCACCTGGCCGCCGGGCTGAACGTGCATCGCGGCGTGGTCACGCACAAAGCGGTGGCAGCCAACCTCGGCCTTGATTACACGCCGGCCGGCGATGTGCTGACCACGGCCGGCTGATCTATCGTATTGAGGAGAATCTTATGAGCTCGACTGCTTCGAACTACGGCCACTGGATCGACGGCCGTCTCGTCACGGCCGACAGCGGCCGCACCTTGTCCGTCCATAATCCCGCCTCCGGCGCGCGACTCGGTGACCTGCCGCTGGCCGATCAAAGCCAGGTCGAGGTCGCCATCGCCGCGGCCGAAGCCGCGCTGCCCGGCTGGGCCGCGACCACGCCCGTGCGCCGGGCGCGGGTGCTGTTCCGCTTCAAGCAGCTGCTCGACGAACACATCGACGAGCTGGCCGCGCTCATCACGCGCGAACACGGCAAGGTGTTCTCGGATGCGAAGGGCGAAGTGGTGCGTGGCATGGAGGTCGTGGAATATGCCTGCGGCGCGCCGGAACTGCTCAAGGGCGAGCACAGTCTCAATGTCGGCACCGGGGTGGATTCCTTCTCGCTGCGCCAGCCGGTCGGCGTGGTGGCCGGCATCACCCCGTTCAACTTCCCGGCCATGGTGCCGATGTGGATGTTCCCCATCGCGCTGGCCTGTGGCAACACCTTCATCCTGAAGCCGTCGGAAAAAGATCCGGCCACGGCCCTGCGGCTGGCCGAGCTGCTGACCGAGGCCGGCCTGCCGGATGGCGTGTTCAACGTGGTCAACGGCGACAAGGCGGCGGTCGACACCCTGATCGACGATGAACGCGTGGCCGCGCTCAGCTTCGTCGGCTCGACCCCGATCGCCGAATCCATCTATGCCCGCGGGGCGGCCAACGGCAAGCGAGTGCAGGCGCTCGGCGGCGCCAAGAACCACGTCATCGTGCTGCCGGATGCCAACATGGACGCCGTGGTCGACGGCCTGATGGGCGCGGCCTATGGCTCGGCCGGTGAGCGCTGCATGGCGGTGTCGGTGGCCGTGCCGGTGGGCGAGGAAACCGCCGATCGCCTGGTCGCCGCGATCGAAAAACGCCTGGCCTCGCTGACCGTCGGCGACGGCCTGGCCGATCCCGAGCCGCAGATGGGCCCGCTGGTCAGCGCCGAACACCGCGACAAGGTGCGCGGCTATGTCGATCTCGGCGTGGAAGAGGGCGCGAAGCTGGTCGTGGACGGCCGTGGCTTCGCATCGAACGACAACCCGGATGGCTACTATCTCGGCGGCTGCCTGTTCGATCACGTCACGCCCGACATGCGGATCTATAAAGAAGAGATCTTCGGGCCCGTCCTTTCGGTGGTGCGCCAGCAATCGCTGGAGGACGCGATCGCGCTGGTCAATGCGCACGAGTTCGCCAATGGCGTGTGCATCTTCACCAACCACGGCGGCGCGGCGCGCAAGTTCTACGAACAGATTCGCGTCGGCATGGTGGGCGTGAACGTGGCGATCCCGGTGCCGATGGCCTTCCATTCCTTCGGCGGCTGGAAGCGCTCGCGCTTCGGCGTGCTGCATGCCCACGGCCCGGACGGGGTGCGCTTCTACACCCAGCTCAAGACCGTCACCCAGCGCTGGCCGGATGCCCCGGACGACGCTAACGCGTTTGCCATGCCCACGCACTGACGGCGACAGCTGACACGGGCCACAATCGCGCCGCTCGGGAAACCGAGCGGCGCTTTTTTGTGCTCCTATTCGGCGGCTTCGGTCTCCCGGTTCGTTTCCGCCGGCCGGTTGAAGCGCTGCGGCTCGGGCGTGACGAACACGTGTTCGGCCGGCTCGTCTTCTTCCAGCGACATGAGCGAGGCGTTGCCGCCGGCGGCCGTGGTATCGCGCGAAACCGCCCGCTCGGTGGCGAAGCGATGCAGATAGTGCGGCCCGCCGGCCTTCGGTCCGGTGCCGGACAGGCCTTCGCCGCCGAACGGATGCACACCGACCACCGCGCCGATGATGTTGCGATTGACGTAGGCGTTGCCGACCCGCAGGCGCTTGAGCACGCGTTCGACCGTAGTGTCGATCCGGCTGTGGATGCCGAAGGTCAGGCCGTAGCCGAGGCCGTTGATGTCGTCGACCACGCGATCGATTTCGTCGGCCTTGAACCGGATGATGTGCACGATCGGCCCGAACTGTTCCTCGCCGAGTTGTTCGATCGAGTCCAGCTCGTAGATGCGCGGGGCGATATAGGTGCCGTCGGTGTGCGCCTCGTCGAGTTCGCAGCTGTAGTGCGCCTTGAACGTCTGGTCGGCGTATTCGGCATAGGCCGCCAGATTGCGCCGGGCCTCGGCGTCGATCACCGGGGTGACGTCGGTGCCGAGATGCCATGGGTCGCCGACCGAGAGTTCGGCCATGGCACCCGAGAGCATCTCGATCAGCGTATCGGCGATGTCGGACTGCACGTACAGCACGCGCAGGGCCGAGCAGCGCTGGCCGGCGCTCTGGAAGCCGGAGCGGATGATGTCGGCCACGACTTGCTCGATCAGGGCCGAGGAATCCACGATCATCGCGTTCTGGCCGCCGGTTTCGGCGATCAACGGAATGATCGGGCCGTCGCGCTCGGCCAGCGTGCGGTTGATCTTCTTCGCCGTGGCCATGGATCCGGTGAAGGCGACGCCGGCGATGCGCGAATCGGCGACCAGCTTGGCGCCGATGTCGCCCGCCCCGGGCAGGAAGGCCAACACGTCGCCCGGGAAGCCGGCTTCGTGCATCAACTCGACGGCCCGCGCACCGACCAGGCAGGTCTGCTCGGCGGGCTTGGCGATCACTGCGTTGCCGGCCGCCAGCGCCGCCGCCACCTGGCCGGAGAAGATGGCCAGCGGGAAGTTCCACGGGCAGATCGCGACGAACACGCCGCGGCCATACAGGCCATAGGTATTGCGCTCGCCGGTCGGGCCGGGCAGGACGTGATCGGTGGCGAATTCATCCTCGACCTGGACTGCGTAGTAGCGACAGAAATCCACCGCCTCGCGCACTTCGGCCACGCCGTCGGCCACGTTCTTGCCGGCCTCGCGCGTGCAGATCGCGATCAGTTCGCCGATGTGGGCTTCCAGCAGATCGGCATAGCGGCGCAGGCAGGCGGCGCGTTCGGCGGCCGGCGTGTATGACCAGTGCGGGGCGGCCTCGTGCGTTGCCGCCAGCGCGGCTTCCACGTCGTCGTCATCGGCGAGCGCGACGTGGCCCACGACCTGGTCGTTGTGGGCCGGGTTGATCACGGCCTCGGCCTGGTTGTTGGCCAGCGCGTCCGATGCGCGCTTGGGCCGCTTGCCGCCGATCAGCGGGCCGGCCTGCCAGTTTCGGCTAGCGGCTTCGGCCATGGTCTCGGACAGCTGCGTCAGCTGGCGCAGGTCGGACAGATCGATGCCGCGGGCAGTGGGCCGGCGCTCGCCGTAGAGATCCTGCGGCAGCGGGATGCGTGGATGCCGGACCTGATCCTGCTCGCGCACCACGCGAACCGGGTCGGCCACGATATCGGCGATCGGCTCGTTCTCGTCGACCAGGCGATTGACGAATGAACTGTTGGCGCCGTTTTCCAGCAGGCGCCGGACCAGATAAGCCAGCAGATCCTCGTGCGCGCCGACCGGGGCGTAGATGCGACAGCGCGGGCGCTTGTCGTTGGCGGCTTTTTCCACGATCTCGGAGTACAGATCCTCGCCCATGCCGTGCAGGCGCTGGAATTCGAAGTCGCTCCGCTCGCCGACCAGATGCCGGATATAAGCCAGGGTGTGCGCGTTGTGGGTCGCGAACTGGCCGTAGAACACATCGTCGTGCGCGAGGATCCGGCGTGCGCAGGCCATGTAGGAGACATCGGTGTTCGCCTTGCGCGTGAACACCGGGTAGCCGGCCAGGCCGGCTTCCTGGGCACGCTTGATTTCGGTGTCCCAGTAGGCGCCTTTTACCAGCCGCACCATGATGCGGCGACGATGGCGCCGGCCCAGATCGGCCAGCCATTCGATCACGTCCAGCGCGCGCTTCTGGTAGGCCTGGACCGCCAGCCCGAGGCCCTGCCAGTCGCCCAGCTCGTCGTCGGCAGAGGCCAGTTCGAAGATTTCCAGCGACAGATCGAGCCGGTCGGCCTCCTCGGCGTCGATGGTCAGGTTGATGTCGTACTGCGCGGCCAGCCGTGCCAGCTGCTGCAGGCGGGGCAGCAGTTCGTCGATCACGCGATCGCGATGGCCGAGCTCGTAGCGCGCGTGCAGGGCGGACAGTTTCACCGAGACGCCGGGGGCGTCCTCCGGCCCGCGCTCGGCGCTGACCTTGCCGCAGGCCTCGATCGCGTGGTGGTAGTCGTCGAAGTAGCGCTGGGCGTCGGCGTCGGTGCGCGCCGCTTCGCCGAGCATGTCGTAGGAATAGGAGTAGCCGCGCCGTTCCAGCGACTTGGCGTTGCGCAGCGCCTCTTCGATGGAACGCCCCATAACGAACTGATGCCCCATCACGCGCATGGCGCGGCGCACGGCCGAGCGGATGAACGGCTCGCCGGAGCGGCGCACCATACGCCGCATGGTGCTGCGGAAGTTGCGCTCGGGCAGGTCCTCGCGGCGCAGCATGCGGCCGGATATCATCAGCCCCCACGTCGAGGCATTCACGAACCAGGACTTGGATTCGCCCAGATGCGACTCCCAGTTGGAGCCGCCGATCTTGTCCTCGATCAGCTTGTCGACGGTCTCCGAATCCGGGATGCGCAGCAGGGCCTCGGCCAGGCACATGAGCACCACGCCTTCGGCGCTGGACAACTCGTACTCCTGCATGAAGGCATCGATGCCGCCGCCCTCGGTGGCTTTTTCGCGCACCACCTCGACCAGCCTGGCCGCGTCGGATTCGACGGCGCCCGCCGTATCCTCGTCCAGCGCCGCGATCTCCAGCAGCCGCGAAACCTGCTCGGCCTCGTCCACCCGATAAGTGGCGAGCACGTTCTGATAGCTCGGATCGTCATAGACTCTGGGTGCTGACCATTGCATTGCGCGACTCCCGTGGTGAAAATTCCGCTTTGTGCCCATCGGCGACGGTACGCATCGTGGTGACGGCCGGCGCGCGCCTCTCTCGGTTCGAAAGTGGCTCGCCGCCGCGTTGGCCCCGGACGCATAATCCTTCAGCCTAGCGTTCTTGTGGCTGTTCGTGTTGTTCGATTTTGCGCATCAATTGTTCAGTATTACGCGTGCGCGACGTTGAACTCGGCCCCGGATCCGCTCTTATATGAACCAGACTCACGCTCGATTGAACCCGATCCGGCGCGGCCACGGCGAACACCGGCATGCCTTCACTCAGCTGCTGTTCGGGCTGGGCGGCGCCGTTCGCTGCGAGATGGCGAGCGCGGAATTCGAAGTATCGACCGGCCGCATCGGCATCGTGCCCTGCCATGCGCGGCACTTCTTTGCCGGCCGCAGCGAGGACAGCCGGCTCCTGGTGGTCGATCTTTTTCTGGACGACGATACCGTGCAGCAGATCCAGACAATCGAGCCGTGCGCCGGGCTGCATGAGCTGTTCGAGGCGCCGCGCGCGTTCGCCATGCCGGCCGAGCTCCGGTTGCTGATTGCGTGTGCGGCTTCACAACTGGTCCGGGTGCCGAACGGCAGCCGGCTGTTGGCGCATCAGTGGGCCACGATGCTGGCGGTACAGGTCTACCGGTTGCTCGCCGATCGGGCCGCCGGGACGACCGATTCGAAACACGAACGCTTTCAAACGCTGGTGGATGCGCGACTGGCCTCGCCGCCGAGTAACGCCGAATTGCAGCGGCATCTGGGCATGGGCGGTTCGGCGCTCAATCAGTGGTTCCGGCGCCACTATGGCGTGCCGCCGCAACAAGCGGTGCTGGCCCGGCGTCTGAACTGGGCTCGCGATCGACTGTTGCAGTCCGCTCATTCGATTGCACAGATCGCGCACGAGACCGGCTTTGCGGATGCGCCAAGCTTCACGCGGGCGTTCGTGCGCGTGCACGGCACAACGCCAGGTGCGATGCGGCGCCGCCTGGCGAGCGACGGTCCGGTTCGGGGCGGGGTCGTGGCCATCGACCCCAGCACACAACCGCTTATTTCGTATAGAGCCTGAGGTTCTGCACCCGCGCCCGGTAGGCTTCCATACGCTCGCGCTCGGCGGCCACGCAATGCAGCAACACGTTGAGAGCGCTCGTGAGCCCGCCGGTGGATTCCAGGATCAGGCCGATAGATTGGCTTTCGCCAGAACGGCGGCTGGTGACCGATTATTCCGTCGCGATCTGGTCGAGAAGGACCACGGGAATTCGTGCGGATACGATTGCTAGCCGCTTGTCGCCCGTGATAAAGGCGCCGCAATCGGCTTGAACGGCAGTAGCGATGTGAAGCGCGTCGGGTAACTTCAGGCTCGGGTAGTCGGCTCGTAGTTCGGCGGCTAGGTCGGCGATGCGAGGCTCTACAGACGTTACATTGATAGGGCCGGCACCAGTGAGCAAACGTCGGTAGCGGTCTGCGAGTTCGACTTGCCTTTTTCCCAGCGGATGGACGAGCACCTCAGCTCGCGACAAAACGCTCGTGTAGGCTGCGCTCTCGCCTGTAAAAACACGCCGAACGATCAGCGATGCTGAATCTCGCAGCGGGCCGGTATCACCCTCGAATGCGTAGATAAACACATTGCTATCGAGATAGAGCGAGACATCGGGTAACGAGGAGAGCTCGCTCATTCTCGGGGATCGCCACGCTCGGCGCGTAGCTCGTCCATCAGTTCTTCCACGTCAGCCAGTGTGCCAAGGCTGCAGTATCGATCGTCGGATAAAGCGACGTCGAGTTCCTCCAATGTCAGCGGTTGGCCCATCGGCGCCGGCCCATGTTGTATCGACTGCATATCCCCTGCATGAACCGCCTGTTCGATGATGCTGGCCGCCTCTTTATTAAGCGATCGATGATGGCGCCGTGCACGCGCTTTAAGCGCCTCGTGTAGATGCGCTGGTAGATCTTTTACGACGAGCGTGCTCATGGGACATATCCATTTCGCTAGCGTTATGGATGCATTATAGCTTGCCAAGCGTCCTGGCCGGAACTGTTCCGGTGGTGTCTGCTGATAAGGGCGCCAATCTGGGTGCCGCATAGGGCCGAGTGGCCACTGGGGGCATGACTAATGCACCAGAACAGTAGCGTTGAGCGATTCAACTGCTCGGAACATTCGAAAATTCCTCTGTTCCATCCTATGATTCATTTGTTAAGCCGGCATCGCGGGAATGGGCGACATGGCGATTTCGATCGAGGGGGTTGTCAGCGCCAAGCTGGGGCTGGCATCGCATCAGAATGCTGTGCCACTGCTGCAGCAACTGAGCATAACGAATGAAGGCGAGGAGCGGCTCGACGACCTCGTCCTTGAGCCAAGCTTGCCATTCGCTACCGCCAAAACATGACGTATCGACCGGCTTGACCCTGAGTCGAGCATCGCGATCACGGATCGTGATGTAGAGCTTAAGAAATGCTATCTGGCGAATCTGACCGAGAGGTAATCCTCCCATTTTTAGCGCGCTATTTTCCGGGGGGGGGATTACCGTAAGACCGCTTTCCAGCGGCCTGCAGAGGGCAGCGATCGTACGCCTGTTGCACGACGAGTGTACCTATAATGTACCTCTGGGCATTAGGGCGAGCAATGTGGGGCTATAAACTATTGATTTTATGGTGGGCCCGGTCAGATTCGAACTGACGACCAAGGGATTATGAGTCCCCTGCTCTAACCGCTGAGCTACAGGCCCCAAATGAAAGCGCCGGGCGCGTTGCACGCCCGGCGCGGAACTATAGCTTGGCGGCGGCGGGCCCGCCAAGCGTTCGGTGGGCTTACTCGTCGAGGAAGCTCTTGAGGAAGGTCGCTCGCGAGGGGTGGCGCAGTTTGCGCAGGGCCTTGGCTTCGATCTGGCGGATGCGCTCGCGGGTAACATCGAACTGTTTGCCGACCTCCTCGAGGGTGTGGTCGGTGTTCATGTCGATGCCGAAGCGCATGCGCAGGACCTTGGCCTCGCGCGGGGTGAGGCTGGCCAGGGTGTTGTGCGTGGCTTCGCGCAGCGATTCGCCCGAGGCGGAGTCGTCGGGGGCTACGGCGTTGATGTCCTCGATGAAGTCGCCGAGATGCGAATCCTCGTCGTCGCCGATGGGCGTCTCCATGGAGATCGGTTCCTTGGCGATCTTGAGGACCTTGCGCACTTTTTCTTCCGGCATTTCCATGCGCTCGGCCAGCTCGTCGGGCGTGGGCTCGCGGCCCATTTCCTGCAGCATCTGGCGCGAGATGCGGTTGAGCTTGTTGATCGTTTCGATCATGTGCACCGGAATACGGATGGTGCGTGCCTGGTCGGCGATCGAGCGGGTGATGGCCTGCCGGATCCACCAGGTCGCATAGGTCGAGAACTTGTAACCGCGGCGGTATTCGAACTTGTCGACCGCCTTCATCAGGCCGATGTTGCCTTCCTGAATGAGGTCCAGGAACTGCAGGCCGCGATTGGTGTATTTCTTGGCGATGGAAATCACGAGACGCAGGTTGGCCTCGACCATTTCCTTCTTGGCACGGCGGGCCTTGGCCTCGCCAATCGACATCTTGCGGTTGATTTCCTTGATGTGATTGACGTCGAGCGACGATTCGGCCTCGATCTCGCGCACGCGGTTCATGTGGCGCACGAGTTCTTCGCGCCGGCTGGCGATGGTCGAGGAATAACGACGCTTGGCGCGGATCAGCTTTTCCAGCCAGTCTTCGTTGGTGATGTTGTCGGGCAGCTGACGCACGAAGTCGCGCCGCGGCATGCCGGCTTCGGTCACACAGATGCGCAGCATGTCGCGCTCGGCCGAGCGGATATCGATCATGGCGGTGCGCAACTGCAGGGTGAGGTCGTCGGCGGTCTTGGGCACCAGCTTGAAGCGCATGAAGTGCGTGGCCAGAGCCGACAGGGCGGCCTCGGTTTCGGCGTGTTCGCGACCGTTGGCCTCCAGCGAGGCGACGGCGGCGTCGTGCAGGCGACGCAACTCGGCGAACTGGGCCTTGGCTTCCTCCGGGTCCGGGCCATCGTTGGCCGGGGCGGAGCTTTCCTCTTCTTCGTCTTCGCCGGCCGAGTCGGCCGCTTCGGCGTCGTCGTTGCCGCTGTCCACGGGGTCGCCGGTGTCGGGGTCGACGAAGCCGGCCAGCACGTCGGTCAGGCGCTTGTCTTCGGCGGCGACCTGATCCCACAACTCAAGCAGACGTCCGGTGGTGGCCGGGAAATAGGCCAGCGCGAACATCATTTCCGACAGGCCTTCCTCGATCCGCTTGGCGATACGGATTTCGCCTTCGCGGTCGAGCAGTTCCACGGAGCCCATTTCGCGCATGTACATGCGCACCGGGTCGGTAGTCCGGCCGAACTGCGGGTCGAGCGCGGCCAGCGTCGCGGCGGCTTCCTCGGCGTCGTCGTCATCGTCATCGTTGACAGTGTTGCCGGCGATGACCAGATCGTCCTCATCCGGCGCCTGTTCGTGCACCGTGATGCCCATGTCGCTGATCATGTTGACGATATCTTCGATCTGCTCGGGATCGACAATATCGTCCGGCAAGGTATCGTTGACCTCGGCGTAGGTCAGGTAACCTTTCTGTTTGCCGTGGGCGATCAGTAGCCGAAGCTGGGATTTCTTGTCTTTGCTCATGTGACTCGCTGCGTGTTGGGCTCGTGGGGCAAGGCGCACTCGGCGATAACCGACCATTATAGCATCGCTGCCGCGCCGAATCGATTCGATGCGGTGCGTGCGGCCTCAGGGCGGGGTCTGAGATCGACCTTGCAGTTGGCTCAAGACTTCCTTCAACTCCTTTGCGGCCGCTGCATCGAGCGGCCCGCGTTCCTGTTGTGCGACCAGTGCGTTGTAGCGTTGTCGCAGATTCGCGCGGGAGCGGCTCTGTTGCTGCAGCCGCGCGACCACATCGACGAATTCGCCAGCGCGCTGTTCTTCGTCGCCCGGCGGGTTGGCCGCGGCCAGCCGCTGCAGGCGATGGAAAAACCGATGTTCGCGGTGATGTTCAAGCCATTGCGCAACGGATACGTTTGGGTTGCTTGCGAAAAAGTCAATCGCTTCGGCCAAAATTTGCGCGCCGGGATTGTCGTTGTCGCGCAATCCGTCGGTGGTTTCGATGCGCCCGGCCAGGCTCGGGTCGGCCAGTAACAGCATGAAACCGCGGGTCACGGGTGGCAGCTCGGCGCTGTAGGCGTTTTTTTTCGATTCCGTACCGTGCGCGCCGTTGCCGGCGCGCGGGGCCGGCTGATTCGCGGCGTAGAGCTCACGAATGTCATCCGCCGGCAGGCCGGACAGGCGACTGATCTCGGCGACCATTTCGGCGCGAAAGGCGTCCGGTGGCAGGGTGTTGATCGGCGCGCGCGCGCGCTCGACCAGTTGGGCACGGCCATCCGGCGTGGCCAGGTCGAGGCCCTCCCGGAGTTCGCCCAGCAATACCTCCGAGGCCGGTCGGGCGGATTCGATCGCCGCGGCCATGGCCTCGCGGCCGCCTTCGCCGCGCACGAGGCTGTCCGGATCCTCGCCGTCGGGCAGAAACAGAAAACGTACGCGCCGCGCGCCGCGCATCACGGCCAGGCTATATTCCATCGCTTTCCTCGCCGCACGAACGCCGGCGGCATCGCCGTCGAAACAGAAGACCACTTCCTCGGTATGTCGAAACAGCGTGGTTAGATGCGATGCGGTGGTGGCCGTGCCCAGCGTGGCCACCGCGTTGGGGAAGCCGTGCTGGGCGAGGGCGATGACGTCCATATAGCCTTCGACCACGAGCAGGCGGTCGAGCTGGCGCAGGGCCTGGCGCGCTTCGTACAGCCCGTACATGTGGTCGGACTTGTGGAACAGCGGGGTTTCGGGCGAGTTCAGGTATTTGGCGCTGTCGTCGCCGAGCGTGCGTCCGCCGAAGGCGATGGTGCGGCCGCGCGTATCGCGGATCGGAAACATCAGGCGATTGCGAAAGCGGTCGAAGTAACCGCCGGAGTCGCGCTCGATCAAAAGGCCCGCCTGGGCGGCGGCCGCCTTGTTGGGCAGACGGCGTGTGAGGTCGTCCCAGGCGTCGGCGGCAAAGCCGAGGCCGTAGATCTTGGCCATTTCGCCGGATACGCCGCGGTTTTTCAGATAGTCGATTACGCCCGGATTACGGCGCAGTGCCGCCTGATAATGACGATCGGCCTGGCGCATGGCGTCGAGCAACGGCTCGCGCGGCGGCCCGCTGGGCGCCGATGCGGTCGCCTCCTCGGGGATTTCCATGCCGGCGGCATCGGCGAGCACTTCCACCGCGTCGCGAAATTCCAGGCGATCGTACTCCATCAGGAAACTGATCGCCGTACCGTGCGCGCCGCAACCAAAGCAATGATAGAACTGCTTGACGGGCGAGACGGTGAACGAGGGGGTCTTTTCGTCGTGAAACGGGCAGCAGGCGGTGTATTCGCGCCCGGCCTTCTTCAGCGAAACACGCGCGTCGATCAGCGAGACGATATCCGTGCGTTCGAGCAGCTGATCGATGAAGTGCTGGGGGATGCGCGCCATGAAGCCATTCTAAACGACGGATAGGCCGCTGCGCGCAACACGGCGCGGCGGTTCAGGCCAATCGGGTAGCCGGCCCGCAGGGTCCTGCCGGACTCGCGTGAGCCCGGACGGGCAGGCTACTGCAGTTTGGCCTTCAGCCGCTGGCTGACCACCGACATATCGGCCTGACCCGCCAGTTCGCCCTTGAGCTGGCCCATGACCCGGCCCATGTCCTGCATGGATGCCGCGCCGGTATCGGCGATGGCGCGATCGACGGCGGCATCGATTTCCGATTCGGACAACTGGGCGGGCAGGTAGTGTTCGAGCACCGAGATCTCGGCGGCCTCGGCGTCGGCCAGTTCGTCGCGTTTTGCGTCGCGATACTGCGATTCGGCGTCACGGCGCTGCTTGACCATCTTTTCGATCACCGTGAGCACGTCGGCGTCTTCGAGCGTGGTGCCGTTATCGATTTCACGCTGCTTGATCGCGGCGTTGACCATGCGGATGACCGACAGGCGTTCCTTGTCGCGGGCCCGCATGGCCGACTTCATGTCCTCGGACAACTGATCCTTGATGTTCACGTTCGAACTCCCTGACACGAGTGATGAAATACGCACGAGATACCGACACAAAAACAGCGGCCCCGGGGCCGCTGCAATCATCGATTCAAATCGATTGCCGCAATCGATTCGTGAATCGATGCGACGGCCAGAATCAATACTGGCGCGTAAAACGCTGCTGTTCACGCTGTATGCGCTTGGCGTGGCGCTTGACGGCGGCCGCGCGCTTGCGCTTGCGAGTCTGGCAGGGCTTTTCGAAGAACTCGCGACGGCGTACTTCGGTCACGACGCCGGCTTTTTCGCAACTGCGCTTGAAACGACGCAGTGCGACTTCAAACGGCTCGTTCTCTTTGACGCGTACGCTAGGCATTGAGCATCACTCTCCGGGAAATCTGATGTGTAGCTTTCGTGCCGGTGACCGAGTTGGAACGACCGGCTAGAATAGGGCGATGAATAATACGCCCGAGAGCGCCACTTTGCAACGCCCCTTCGCGATCCTTGGCATCGAGAGTTCCTGCGACGAATCCGCCGCCGCCATCTACAGCGATGCCGGTCTGCAGGCCCATGCGCTGCACAGCCAGGTGGCGCTGCATGCCGACTACGGTGGCGTGGTGCCGGAGCTGGCGTCGCGCGATCATATCCGCAAGCTCCTGCCGCTGATCGAGCGCGTTCGTGCGGATGCCGGCCATCCCGAACTCGCCGGTATCGCCTATACGCGCGGGCCGGGTTTGATGGGCGCCTTGCTGGTCGGGGCCTCGGTGGCGGCCGGGCTGGGCATGAGTCTGGGGTTGCCGGTGCTTGGCGTGCATCACATGGAAGGCCATCTGCTGTCGCCGTTGCTGGAAGAGCCGGCGCCCGCATTCCCATACGTTGCCTTGCTGGTGTCGGGCGGGCATACGCTGCTGGTGGCGGTCGAGGGCCTGGGTCGTTACCGACTGCTCGGGCGCAGCGTGGATGATGCGGTCGGCGAGGCCTTCGACAAGAGCGCCAAGATGCTGGGGCTCGGTTATCCCGGCGGACCGGCGCTGGCCGCGCTGGCGGCCGAGGGCGATCCGGCCGCCCACGCTTTCCCGCGTCCTATGCTCAAGCGGCCCGGGCTGGATTTTTCTTTTTCCGGGCTCAAGACGGCGGTGATGCTGGCGGTCAAGGCGGCCGAGGCCTCGCGCCCGGCCTACGCCGACATCGCCGCCAGTTTTCAGCAGGCGGTGGTCGATACGCTGGTCGCGAAATGCGCGCGCGCCATCCAGCAGACGGGCATGCGGCGGCTGGTCGTCGCCGGCGGCGTCGGGGCCAACGCCGCGCTGCGTGCCGGGCTGGGTGAACGCGCGGCCGGCGACGGCTTCGCGCTGTATTTCCCGCGCCAGGCGTTCTGTACCGACAATGCCGCCATGATCGCGCTGACCGGCTATCTGCGCCGTGGCGAGTTCCGGCCCGGCATCGCGCCGGCCGCGGCGGTGGCCCGCTGGCCACTGGAGGATCTGGCGCCGCCGCGCGCATCAGCCGCGCCGCGGGTCGCAACAGACACCGTACGCGTCGGCTCAGTGTAATTGCGCGGGGTTTGGTTTTGATAAGCTGCGCCTCGCCGCAACGGGCTGGGAGCATGCGTGGATACGATCTTCATCGATCAGTTGGCCATCGATACCGTCATCGGGTTGTACGACTGGGAGCGCCGGATCCGGCAACGGGTGATCGTCGACCTGGAGATGGATTTCGACATTCGCCAGGCCGCGGCCAGCGACGACGTGGACAAGACGCTCGACTACAAGGCCGTCGCCAAACGCGTGATCGCCTTTGTCGAGGCGAGCGAGTTCGATCTGGTCGAAACGCTGTCGGAGGGCATCGCGGCGGTCATCCTCGACGAGTTCCCGGTCACGCGGGTTACGCTGCGCCTGGATAAGCCGCATGCGCTGCGCGGCGCGCAGGGGGTAGGCATCCGGATCACGCGGGAGCGCGGTCGATGACGGAAGTCGTGGTCGGTGTCGGCTCCAATATCGAGCCCCGGCGGCATGTGTGTGCTGCGCTCGGACGGCTGGCCGAGCGCTTCGGCAGGCTTGATGTGTCCCCGGTCTATAGTTGCCCGGCGGTTGGTTTTTCGGGCGCCGATTTCGTCAATCTCGTGGTGGCGTTCGACACCGGCGAGCCAATCGAAGCAGTCCAGGCCGGTCTGCGCGCGATCGAGGCCGAGGGCGGACGCGATCTTGCCGCGCGCGATGGTTCGCGAACGCTGGATCTCGATATGCTGCTGTTTGGCGACACCGTGTTCGACAACGGCGATATTCGGGTGCCTCGGGCCGATATTCTCGATTACGCCTTCGTCCTGCGCCCGCTCGCCGAGATGCGCCCGCAGGCCCGGCATCCAATCGATGGCCGAAGCTATCGCGAACTCTGGGCGACCTTCGATCGGCCGGACCAGCCATTGACCGAGATCACGCTCGACGCGCTGCGTGCGCAGTAGGATTCGTCAAAGATATTCGCGGGCCGAGAGGCCGGCCCGCTTGCGCGACGCGCGTCCTGGCCGGGCGGTTTGCGGACGTCGCGGCGCGTTTTGCCTCGTGCCAGACCATCGTCCGGCACAACACGGGAACCGACATGCCTCGGGCTTGACCCGTCGTAGTGGTTGCCGGCCCGGTGAGCGGCCGTGATCGGGGTTATCGTCCCAATCGCCGTCCGCCGTCCACCGCGATCACGGCCCCGGTCTGGTAGTCGTTGTCCAGTACGGCGCGCACCGCGCGATAGATGTCTTCCGGCGCGCCGGTGCGACCGAGCGGTGTGCTGTCGAGCACCTGGGTGCGCTGCTCCGTATCGGCCCAGTCCTCGAAGGTGATCGGCCCGGGCTGGATGACATTGACCTTCACCGCCGGCGCCAGCCGCTTGGCAAAGGCGATCGCCAGATTCTGCAGACCCGCCTTGGTGGCGCAGTAAATATCGTACTGCGGCGCCGGGTTGTCGGCATAGATATCGGTGATGTGCACGATGTCGCCGGCGCCCTCGGCCGCCCGAATACGATCGGCCAGCCGGGTGTTGAGCAGATAGGGCGCGCGCATGTGTACCTCGAAGAACGCCTGGAACTGTGCGGACGCCGCCTCGGCATCGTCGTCAGTCGGCGAGAACGCCGAGGCGTTGTGGATGAGGGCGCGAATACGCGATGCACGCCCGGCGATCGCGTCCGCCACGGCCAGAATCGAATCGGTGTCGGCGAAATCGCCCTGAATCGCGAGCGCGCCGCGATCGGCCAGACCCGCGATGGCCTGCGTGGGGGTTCGATATTGCGCGATCACGGCGAAACCGTCGTCGAGGAACCGATGCGCCAGGTGGGTGCCCACGTTGCGATTGGCCCCGGTGACGACGACCGGGGCCGTTTCGACGGCGGATTGCGGGTCGGTCATGGTTGCGCTCCGGCGTCGGTCGGGGCAGTGGTGAGTGCGGTCGCGATCGCGCGGATGCGTTCCTGGCGCAGAACCCGGCCGATCTCCGGGCCCTTCAGGCCGCGTTCGGCCAGCGCCGCGCCATCGATGTCCACGGCCGCCGCCCGCGCGGCCTGGATCCGCCCGGCCTGCGGGTAGGCGCGATCCTCATAACCGAGCCGGCCGCGCACGTCCGCGGCGCATACCGCGATCAGATCCTCGAGTCGTTCGGGCCGGCGAAAGGCATCCATGGCTTCGAGCAGTTTGAGGACCGTGCCCGGCCTGAGTTCGTCGATGCGGTGCAAGTGCGTGTGCCAGCGCGTGATCAGGCGCGCGGTTTCACGCAGGCGCTTGGGTACGCCGAGGCGCGCGCTGGCGGCGTCGGTGGGCGCGACGCCGCGTTCCTCGTGGCCGCGATGGCCCGGCAGCAGCCCGGCCGGTGTGGCTGCCTTGCCGAAGTCGTGACAGATCGCGGCATAACGCGCCGCCAGGCTGGCTTCGGCCCGGGCGCATTGGGCGAGTACCAGCAGCGTATGCACACCGCTGTCGATCTCGGGGTGGTATTGCACCGGTTGCGGCACGCCGAACAGTGCATCCAGTTCCGGCAGTACGACGGCCAGGGCGCCGGTCGCGCGCAGCAGGTGGAAGAAAAGCTGGGGTTCGGCGCTCATCAGGGCGCGCTCCATCTCGGCCCAGACCCGCTCGGGCACCAGATGATCGATTTCGCCGGCAGCAACCATTTCGCGTGCCAGCGTCATGGTTTCCTCGGCCACGGTGAAGCCCAGCGGCGCGAAGCGGGCGTAGTAGCGCGCCAGCCGTAACAGCCGCACCGGGTCCTCGGCAAAGGCGTCGGAGACATGCCGAAGCACGCGCGCATCGAGGTCGGCATGGCCGCCGTAGGGGTCGATCAGCGTGCCGTCGTCGGCGCGCGCCATGGCGTTGATGGTCAGATCGCGCCGGGCGAGGTCGGCCTCCAGCGTGACGTCGGCGCCGGTGTGGAAAACGAAACCGTGATAGCCGCGCCCGGACTTGCGCTCGGTGCGCGCCAGCGCGTGTTCCTCGTGCGTATCCGGGTGCAGGAAAACCGGAAAATCGCGCCCGACCGGCGTATAGCCGGCTGCGGTCATCTCTTCCGGCGTAGCGCCCACCACGACCCAGTCGCGATCGGAGATCGCCAGCCCCAGAAATGCGTCGCGTACGGCGCCGCCGACCAGATAGCGCTGCATCAGAAGGTCGTCTGGGTGTCGTCGGGATAGCTCGGTTTCACATCGTCGATGCGTTTGTCGAGCGGGACGACGGATTCGGACAGACGATGCTGGAACACGGTCATGTGCGACATGGCGCGCTGTACGTAATGCCGGGTTTCCGTGTACGGGATATTCGCGATCCAGATATCGGCCGGCATATCGGCGTCGGGCAACCAATGCACGATCTTGCCCGGGCCGGCGTTGTAGCTGGCCGTGGCCAGGGCGATGTTGCCCGACCAGTCGGCCAGCATGTCATGCAGATAGCGCGCGCCGAGGCTGATGTTGGTGGACGGGTCGTTGAGGTCGTGCGTCGACGGCGCGGCCCGGCCCATGGCCCGGGCGAGGTGGTCGGCCGTGCCGGGCATGAGCTGCATCAGGCCGTGCGCGCCGACCGGGGAACGCACGGTCGGCTGAAACAGCGATTCGGTGCGCATGATGGCGAATACATAGGCCGGGTCCAGCCCGTTGTTGTGCGCGGCGCGGCGCACATCGGCCGCGAACGGCGTCGGATAGCGGATATCCAGATCGTCCCAGTAGCCGGCCTTGGCCAGGGTGGTGATGGCCCGGGCGTACCACTGCCACTGATAGGCAAGCTTCGCGGCCTGGGCCAGCTCGGCCGAATCCAGGTTCGCGATCAGGTGCCGCCATTCCAGATAGGCATCGTGGGTCATGCCGAGCTCGTGCAGCTCGTGGGCACGCGCGAGCGCCGGGTGGGCCTCGACGCGGGCCAGCGCCGCCGCGTTGTCCGGCACGGGCTGTGCGTTGAAGCTGTAGCCGTGCCCGATCGCATCGGCGGCGAGATAGCCGTGATAGGAGCGATGGGCCGCCAGGCGCTTGTAGATCGCGCGGGCCTGCTGTTTCCGGCCCGTTTTCGCCAGCGCGCGCGCTTTCCAGTATTGCCATTGTTCGTCGCTGGCGGCCTCGGCCGGCAGGCTGTTGATGGCATCGAGCACCAGTGGCCAGCGCTGCTGATAGACCGCCGCGCGAATCTCCCAGCCCAGCGCGTGTTCGTCGCCGGCCATGCGGGCATGATCGATACGCGCGAACCACAGCAGCGCCTCGGGACGATGATCCTCGGCATACAACAGCGCGACATAGCGCCGCATCCGGTAGCGCCGGGTGTCGTTGAGCCCGAGCCGGGCGACCAGCGGCTTGATCAGGCCGGCGGCGCGGTCGAGGTCGCGCAGGGCCAGTCGCTTGAACGCGTAGACTGCGATGTCCGGGTCGAGATCGGCCGGGGCGTCAGTCAGATGCGACGGTGTTTCGGCGACATCGAGCCAGCGATCGATGGTCGGGGTATCGGCGGTCGGCATTTGCCGCGAAAGATAGCGCGCCAGGCCGTATTGATCGTTCAGGATTGCCGCGTGGGCGCGTTGGCGGATCACCGCGGCGGTCAGCCGGCCGGTATGCTTGAGCCAGGCGAAGACCGGGTCACAGGCCGAGGGTTGGCTCTGGCCGACGGTATACAGGTCGATCGCTTTGCCGGCGGGTGAGCGCCCCAGCTCGATGGCCGCGTGTACTGCCCGGCACTGCGCGCTGGTGCCGTCGGAAGCGCGCGTTTCGTCGATTACCCGCTGCCACCGGTCACGATTGGCGAGGTTGGCGATCCAGGCATGACGCAGCCGCTGCGATGGCGGCAGGTCGGGATGGGCGGCAATGAAGTGCGCGATGCGCGAATCCAGCCCCTGGCCCGGGTTGATGCTCAGCTCGGCCCGGAGCTGGGTGGCTTCAAGATAATCGTAGAGTGGATAGTCGCGCAGATCCGCGACTTCGGCCGATTTCTGGTCCAGGTTGCCGTGACGCGCGGCAGACAGGGCGTCGAGGAATTCGCTGCGCGTGGCGTTGCTGCTGGCGGCGTGGGCGAGCCCGGCACAAGCGAGGCCGGCGGCGATCAAGAGCGCGCGCATGGCGGATCGGAGTCGGCGGATGATCGGGCGAGTGTACCGTATCCGCTGTTGGCGTCGGGGCCCTAGGAGGCGTCCAGGATGGCTTCGTCGGCGTTGCTGGCGACGGCGTCCGGCAACAGCGTGACCCCGGCGGGGTCGCATTGCATCACGGCCGCGCGCAGGGCCGTGATCGCCTTGGGCCGCGGGAAGCTTCGGCGCCAGGCGATGGCGATCTGGCGCTGCGGGGGCTCGCCGGCGAACGGCCGGGTCTCGAGCAGACGCGACTCGGCGGCCAGATTGGGGATCGACGAGCACGGCAGGACCGTCACCCCGAGGCCGCTGGCGACCATATGTCGAATGGTTTCCAGGCTGGAGCCGGAGCGGGCTCGATTGGCGTCCTCGGATTCGCGACATTCGGCGCACAGCGCCAGCACCTGGTCGCGGAAGCAATGGCCCGGCCCGAGCAGCAAGAGGTTGTCGCGCGCCAGCTCATTGGGCTCGATGGCATCGCGTTCGGTCCAGGGATGATTCTGTGGCATGACCACCACGAACGATTCATCGTAGATGGGCCAGGTCGCCACGCCCGGCACCTCATACGGCATTGCCACGATGACCGCGTCGAGCTCATTGTTACGCAGCTGCTGGGTGAGGTTGCCGGTGAGATTCTCCTCGATGATCAGCGGCATCTCGGGCGTGCTCTCGCGCAGGCGCGGGATCAGGTGCGGTAGCAAATAGGGGCCGACGGTATAGATCACGCCGAGCCTGAGTGGGCCCTTGAGCTCGTCGCGGCCCTGTTCGGCCACCGCTTCCAGCGCGCTGACCTCGCCCATCACGCGATAGGCCTGTTCGATGATGCGCCGGCCGATCGGCGTGACTCGGGCCTCGCCGCGGTTGCGCTCGAACACGGTCACGCCGAGTTCGCCCTCCAGCTTCTTGACCGCAACCGACAGCGTCGGCTGACTCACGAACGCGCGCTTGGCCGCACGACCGAAGTGGCGCTCCTTGTCGAGCGCGATCAGATAACGCAGTTCGGTGAGTGTGATATGCATCGTCTATCAAGCTTATAGTCTATTCCGCCGCCAGCCAATCACGCGGCACCAGAAAACGTTCGGTGAGGGCCGCCTCGGGCGAGTCGGGCTCGGGTTTGAAGCCGTACTGCCAGGCCGCCAGCGGCGGCATCGACATGAGGATCGATTCGGTGCGCCCGCGCGACTGCAGGCCGAACAGCGTGCCCCGGTCGTAGAGCAGGTTGAACTCGACATAGCGCCCGCGCCGGTACAACTGGAACGCGCGCTCGCGCTCGCCCCAGTCGTGATGCCGTCGTTTTTCCACGATCGGCGCATAGGCTTCGATGAAGCCATCGCCTACCGACTGTACGAAGGCCAGCGCGTCGGCGAAGCTCAATTCGTTGAAGTCGTCGAAGAATAGCCCGCCGATACCGCGGGTTTCGTTGCGGTGCGGCAGATAAAAGTATTCGTCGCACCAGTGCTTGAAGCGCGGATACAGATCCTTGCCAAACGGTGCGCAGGCGGCGTGCGCGGCACGGTGCCAGGCCACGGCGTCGTCGGTGAACGGATAGTAGGGGGTCAGGTCGAAGCCGCCGCCGAACCACCAGACCGGATCCTCGCCCGCCTTTTCGGCCACGAACAGGCGCACGTTGGCGTGTGACGTCGGGACATAGGGGTTGCGCGGGTGGATGACCAGCGACACGCCGGTGGCAATGAACGAGCGCCCGGCCAGCTCGGGCCGCCGCGCCGACGCCGAGGCCGGCAGCGCACCGCCCAGCACGCGCGAGAAATTCACGCCGGCGCGTTCGAATACCTCGCCGTCGGCCAGGACGCGGGTATCGCCGCCGCCGCCCTCGGCGCGGGTCCAGGTGTCGGCATGAAAACGCGCGCTGGGTTCGAAGGCGGCCAGACGTTCGACGATGCGGTTCTGCAGGTCGCGGAAATAGGCGGTCGCGGCATCGGGGTCGGCGACGTCGCGCGCAGGATTGGATTCAGCCACGGATGGTCTCGTTGGTACTGGCGTTGCGGATGGTACTGGCCCGGCCGGGCGTGTCGGCGCGTCCGCCCAGCACCATGTCGATCCGGTCGCCAAAGCACGCCCGGGCGCGCCATGGCGAGTCCACCGGCGGTCGGCCGGAAACATTGGCGCTGGTGGAGACGATCGGACCGCCGAATTCGCCACACAGGGCGCGTGTCAGCGCGTGGGCCGTCTCGCGCAGGGCGATCGTGGGCTGGCCGCCGGTCAGCCACTGCGGTGCACCGGCCCGCGCGGGCAACAGCCAGGTGGTCGGCCCGGGCCAGGATTCGACGGCGCGTTGCCAGGCGGCGCCGGCATCGGGGGCGACCAGCGGCGCAAGCTGGGCCGAGTCGGCGGCGACCACGATCAGTCCGCGCGCGACGTCGCGCTGCTTGGCGGCGATGACGCGCCACACCGCATCCGCATCGAAGGCGTCGGCGGCCAGGCCCCAGACGCCTTCGGTGGCGTGCGCGACGATGCCGCCCTCGGCCAGTGTGCGCGCCGCCCGGCGCAGTCGATGCGGCGATACATGCATACCGTTCATGTCGGGTCCCCCGGAAACGAGACCGGGTCACCGGGGCCACGGCCCCGGGCGGCGACCCGGAAAACGGCCTCGAATTGTACGCTGGATCAGCGGCCTGTGGGCTGCACCGGCGCTGAATCCGGTCAGCTGGAAGCCGGCCCGCTGGATGACTTGCCGCGGCTCGAACTGGTCTTGCCTGTCTTGGTCTTGGCCGCGCTCTTGCGGGGCGATGCGCTTTTCGACGAGGCTGCTTTTTTGGCGGCCGTCTTGCCGTTGCCCGTCTTGCTGTTCGAGGTCTTGGCCTTCGATGCCGTCGTCTGGCCGGTCTTGGCGCTACTCGAGGCCTTCTTGCTGGCGCTCGTCTTCGCGTTCTTGCGGCCGCGTTTCTTCTTTTCCGGCGCCTTGGCGATGATCTCCCGGCACTGCTCGAGCGTCAGCGATTCGGGCTCCATGTCCTTCGGCACGCTGGCGTTTTTCTTGCCGTCGGTGATGTAGGGGCCGAACGGGCCATGCTGGACCTTGATGCCCTCGGCCTCGAAGTGCTTGATCAGCTTCTTGGCGTCGGCCTCCTTCTTGGCGGCGATCACCTCCAGCGCGCGCTCTTTCGAGATCGTGTAGGGGTCGTCTTCCTTGAGCGAGGCGAATTTCTTGCCGTAGCGCACATAGGGGCCGAAGCGGCCGATATTGGCCTGGATGTCTTCGCCCTCGGGGGTTTGGCCGAGGTCGCGCGGCAGGTTGAACAGATACAGCGCCTCGTCGAGCGTGATCTTGTCCATGTCCTGGCCCTTGCGCAGGCCGGCGAACTTGGGTTTGTCCTCGTCGTCCTTGGTGCCGATCTGCACGAACGGGCCGTAGCGGCCGATGCGCACGATCACCGGCTTGCCGGTCTTGGGGTCGGTGCCGAGTTCGCGGGCCTGGGCGACCTCCTCGCGCGACAGATCCTGCTTGGCCTCGATCTGGTCGGAGAAGCGTTCCCAGAACTCGGCCAGCAGCGGGCGCCATTCCTGTTCGCCGCGGGAGACCGCGTCCAGCCGATCCTCGAGATTGGCGGTGAACTCGTAGTCGACGTAACGGGTGAAGTGATCGGTCAGGAACTTGTTGACGATCTTGCCCAGCGGCGTCGGCATGAAGGCCTTGCCGTCCATTTCCACGTATTCGCGATCCTGCAGTGTGGAGATGATCGCGGCATAGGTGGACGGCCGGCCGATGTCGTATTCCTCGAGCGTCTTGACCAGCGCGGCTTCGGTGAAGCGCGGCGGCGGCTCGGTGAAATGCTGGGTCGGCACGATTTCCTGCAGGGCGATCGTTTCGCCTTCTTCCAGCGCGGGCAGGCGCTTGTCGTTGTCGTCCTCGGCCTTGTCGCCGTCGTCGCGGCCCTCCTTGTACACCGACAGGAAGCCGGCCTCGCGCAGCGTGCGTCCGCTGGCGCGAAACAGATGCCGGTTGCCGGCGTCCGCGGCCAGATCGGCCGAGACCGTGTCGAACAGCGCATGCACCATCTGGCTGGCCACGGTGCGCTGCCAGACCAGTTCGTACAGCCGGAACTGGTCGGAGGTCAGGTATTGCTTGATCTCGCTCGGGATGCGCGCGCTCGCGGTCGGGCGGATGGCCTCGTGGGCCTCCTGCGCGTTCTTCGACTTGGTCTTGAAGGTGCGCGGCGAATCCGGGAGATTCTTGTCGCCGTACCGATCACCGATGGTCTGGCGGATTTCGCTCACCGCCTCGGCGGCGAGACTCACCGAGTCGGTCCGCATGTAGGTGATCAGGCCGGTTTCTTCGCCGTCGCCGAGCTTGACGCCTTCGTACAGGCCCTGGGCGGTGCGCATGGTGCGCCGGGCGTTGAAGCCGAGCTTGCGCGCGGCTTCCTGTTGCAGCGTGGAGGTGGTGAACGGCGGCGACGGATTGCGCCGGCGCTGTTTCTTTTCGACCCGGGCGACGCGCAGTTTGCCCTTGGCCGCGGCCACCAGTTTTTCGTAGGCGGCGTCCGCGCCGCCCTGGTCGTTGATCGTGAACTGCTCGATCTTTTCGCCGTCGAGCTGGGCCAGCCGCGCGGAGAAGGGGATGTCGTCCTTCTCGGCCTTGGCCTCGATGCGCCAGTATTCCTCGGGCACGAAGGCCTCGATCTCGGCGTCGCGCTCGCAGATCAGCCGCAACGCCGGGCTCTGCACGCGGCCGGCCGACAGGCCGCGCTGAACCTTGCGCCAGAGCAGCGGCGAGAGGTTGAAGCCCACCAGATAGTCGAGCGCCCGGCGCGCCTGCTGGGCGTTGACCAGATCGTTCGAGATCGAGCGCGGGTGCTCGACCGCGTGGGCCACGGCGCGCTTGGTGATCTCGTGAAAGACCACCCGCGCCACATGCTTGTTTTCCAGCAGGCCGCGATCCTTGAGCAACTCCAGCAGATGCCAGGCAATCGCCTCGCCTTCGCGGTCCGGGTCAGTCGCGAGCAGCAGCGTGTCGGACTGCTTCAGCGACTTCGCGATCTTGTCGACCTGTTTGGCGTTGCGGTCGATGATGTCGTAGTGCATCGCGAAGTCGTTGTCGGTATCGACCGCGCCTTCCTTCGGGATCAGGTCGCGCACGTGGCCGTACGAAGCCAGGACCTGATAGTCCTTGCCCAGATATTTCTCGATGGTCCGGGCCTTGGCCGGGGACTCCACGATGACGAGATTTCGGCTCATCGACTCACACTTGAAAGGGGATGGATAAGACGGCAACAACACCGCGTGGCGAACCCTAGCACAGCCTTTGAAGCACGCGCGATGCGCCAGCGTCAAGATACGTCGGCCGGGCGAGGCGGATCGAGCGCGTGGTTTTCAAGCCGTCGAGGCGGCCGCAAACAGCCTGTCGACGTCGAACTTCGACAGCCGCCGGCCGGCGCGCCCCATGCGGACAGCGTTAAAAGACCCTAATGACTCGCGCCCGGGGCCTCGGCGTGAAGCATGGCTTCCATCCGTGCCTGCGCGGTCTCGTGGCCGTCGGCGGAGGACAGCACCATCATCACGACCCACTTCACCTGCTCGAGCTCGGCGCCTTCGTACTCATCGTCGACCAGCGCCATCAGCCGGTCGATGGCCAACTCGCGGTTGGCCGCCGAGAGCACGCCGGCGCGCTCCAGCCGCACGATGTAACCGCGGCACTCGGCATCGAGCACGTATAGTTCCGGCCCGGCATAGATACGGATGCTGTCGTTCGAAGGCGGCGTGATCGGCGCCCGGCCTTCGGGCTGGGCAGCGCGCAACCAGTCGAAGGCGTCGTCGATCTCGTCGGGGAAAAACCCTGCGTCGCCGAGATCCCGGCGGACGTCGCCGGTCGCGCCGACGTCCGTCAACGAAAAGTTCTCGAACAGATACAGCAGGACGTCCAGGACATTTTCGTTCATGCCGCCAACTTTACCATGATCATTGCAACGGGCGGGCCGATGACGCGCGTGACGACTCAGCCCGAACGAACGTAGGCGCCGCCGGCCACGGCCTGTATGCGTCCTTCGAGCTCCAGTATCAGCAGTGTCGAGGATACGGCGTCCGCGGGCCAGCCGGTGCGCGCCACCAGATCATCGACGCGCACCGGATCGTGGCCGACGGCCGCGAGCAGTTCGGCGGTATTGTCGTTTCCGTCGGCCTCCGGCGCTTCGGGATTCTGCGTGCTGGCGCGCGGCGCCGGGCCCCGGCGATAGCCGCCGATCGAACCGGCGATCTCCTCCAGGATGTGGTCGGTCGTTTCGACCAGCTTGGCGCCTTCGCGAATCAGTTGATGACAGCCGCGCGCCAGCGGATTGTGAATCGAACCGGGCAGGGCGAAGACCTCGCGGTTGGCCGCACTGGCCATGCGCGCGGTGATCAGCGAGCCGGAGGCGCGCGCCGCCTCGACCACCAGCGTGGCGGTGCACAAACCGGCGATCACGCGATTGCGCCGCGGGAAATTGCCACGCAGCGGCTGGGTGCCGAGGCCGAACTCCGACAACAGCAGGCCGCGTTCGGCGATGCGTTCGGCCAGCGCCTTGTTGGCCGCCGGATACACCCGGTCCAGCCCCGTGCCGGTGATGGCGATGGTGTAGCCATCGGCAGCCAGCGCGCCTTCGTGCGCGGCGGCATCGATGCCGCGGGCCAGGCCGGAGACCACCACCAGTCCGGCCGCTGCCAGCGCGCGCCCGAATTCATGTGCGGCGTCGCGCCCGGCGTGGCTCGGATTGCGGCTGCCGACGATGGCGATGGCCGGATAATCCAGCAGATCGAGATCGCCCAGCGCGTACAGCCACGGTGGTGGCGGATCGAGTTCGGCAAGCGCCGGTGGATATGCCGGATGGTCGAGTGTGAGGAAATGGTGTCCGTCCTCGGCCAGCCAGGCCTCGGTTCTCGCCATCACATCGCCGGGCGGGTCGGCCAGCGCCCGGCGCGCTGGCGCCGGCAGCC